>NZ_JBSIBZ010000270.1:0-371 GCF_058245575.1 Streptomyces sp. UF-297
TTGAAGGTGCTGGCGGGTGCGGGCGGGATGCTCTCGGTGAGCCTGTCGGCCGCCGCTGTTGAGGAGCGCTTGCCGAAGTGGGGCGAGCGCCTGTCGCCGGCGGCTGTCAACGGCCCGGCCTCGGTAGTGGTTTCCGGAGATCCCGGGGCTCTGGAGGAACTTCAGGCGGAGCTGGAGTCCGAGGGCGTACGCGCCCGGATGGTGGCCGTGGACTACGCCTCCCACTCCGCCCAGGTGGACCGGCTCGAAAAGGAGATCCTTTCCGTCCTCGACGGGATCGCGCCGCGCCAGGGCCGGATGCCGATGGTGTCGGCCATGTCCGGCGAGACGCTGTCCGGCGAGGAGCTGGACGCCGCGTACTGGTACGGGAG
>NZ_JBSIBZ010000271.1:0-370 GCF_058245575.1 Streptomyces sp. UF-297
GGGGGCGACGGTCGCGCCGTGGTGGTCGAGGCCGTCGCGCGGCGCCGTCGTGCGGCACCCGGCCCGGGGGGCCGGGTTGCGAGGGGCGCTCTCGCGCCGCCCCCTCGCGCTCCCCCGGCGCTGGTGGCGGGGGCCGGCGGTGCGGCCGCGGGTTGGTGGGTGGGCATCGCACCTTCGGTGCGATCCGGCCGTGCGCCGCAGTCGTCGGGCCCTGGGGGCCCTCCTTATTGCGGCCCTCCGGTCGCTTCGCTCCCTGCGGGCTGCGTCGCTTCGCTCCTTGCGCGAAGCCCCGGGGGGCTCCTCCGGACGCCCGCCCCCCGGGGACCGGGGGGCGGGCTGAACTCCGTTGTGGCTGAGGCGACACGAGCGC
>NZ_JBSIBZ010000272.1:0-367 GCF_058245575.1 Streptomyces sp. UF-297
TGGACAAGGCCGAGGCCACCTCCGAGCGCTACATCGAGGGCACGTTCTTCCTGCGCGCCCGGGTGGAGGGCAACGACGTCGGCTACGGCACCATCGCCGCCGCCGGGCCGCACGCCTGCACCCTGCACTGGGTCCGCAACGACGGCCCGGTCCGCTCCGGCGACCTGCTCCTGCTGGACGCCGGCGTGGAGACCACCACCCTCTACACCGCGGACGTCACCCGCACCCTGCCCATCAACGGCAGCTACACCGACCTCCAGCGCACGATCTACGACGCGGTCTACGAGGCTCAGGAGGCGGGCATCGCGGCGGTGAAGCCGGGCGCGAAGTTCCGTGACTTCCACGACGCCGCCCAGCGCGTACTGGC
>NZ_JBSIBZ010000273.1:0-359 GCF_058245575.1 Streptomyces sp. UF-297
TCCGCAGCCTCCGCGTACGCCTTGCAACGCCCGTCAGCCGCCAAGCCCCGCTGCCGCGAGAAGTCGATGAACGTGCCGGGTGTGGACATCACCGTCACGCCACCGGCCAACGCGAGCGACGACTCCCCCGAACGCAGCGACTGACACGCCAGATGCAACGCCACCAGCGACGAGGAACACGCCGTGTCCACCGTCACCGCCGGACCCTCCAAACCCAGCGCGTACGACACCCGGCCCGAGGCAACCGCGCCCACGCCACCCGTGCCGATGTACCCCTCGACCTCCTCCGGTACAGCGTGAGTCGGCAGATAGTCGTGGTAGAAGAGGCCCGCGAAAACGCCCGTGTCGCTGCCCTTCAA
>NZ_JBSIBZ010000274.1:0-350 GCF_058245575.1 Streptomyces sp. UF-297
GGCGGCGAGGCCAGGATGACGCCGGTCAGACCACCGAAGGTGAAGGTGATCAGGAAGCCGACCGCCCAGAGCATCGGCGTCTCGAAACTCAGGCTTCCGCGCCACATCGTGCCCAGCCAGTTGAAGAACTTCACACCGGTGGGGACCGCGATGAGGAATGTCATGAACGAGAAGAACGGCAACAGCACGCCGCCGGTGACGTACATGTGGTGTGCCCACACCGTCACCGACAGACCCGCGATCGAGATCGTCGCCGCGATCAGGCCCATGTAACCGAACATCGGCTTCCGGGAGAAGACCGGAATGACCTCGGAAATGATGCCGAAGAACGGCAGCGCGATGATGTAGAC
>NZ_JBSIBZ010000275.1:0-337 GCF_058245575.1 Streptomyces sp. UF-297
CCAACGCCACCCTGCCCCGCACCGCCAACTCCGGCTCACCACCACCCACCACAGACGGCAGCACCGAGACGGCCTGGTCGTCGATGGAGGTGGCGGGCAAGTCCACGAGAACCAACCGGCCGGGGTTCTCCGACTGCGCCGAGCGCAGCAAACCCCAGACGGAAGCCGCCGCCAGATCGGCCACCCGCTCGCCCGCCGAGGCGGCCACGCCACCACGGGTGATCACGGCCAACTGTGCGTTCTCCAGGCGCTCTTCAGCGAGCCACTCCTGCACCAGGCCCAGAGCCTCGCCGGTCGCCCGGCGGGCGGCCCCGGCCACGTCGCCGTCCGTGTCGCC
>NZ_JBSIBZ010000276.1:0-335 GCF_058245575.1 Streptomyces sp. UF-297
TCCATCACCAGCCGCGTACCGTCCACCGCGATCTGCCTGATGTCCTGCCTGGACCCACGGAAGACCACCCGCCGGAAGGTGGGCGCGGTCGCGTTGTACAGATGCACGGTGGCCCGGTGCGCGCCCACCAGGGACTGAACCGTCCGCTCGATCAGATCCTCGCGCGCCTGCGTCAGCACCGAGATCGTCACATCCTCGGGGATCGCGCCCTCCTCGATGATCGAGCGTACGAACGCGAAGTCGGTCTCGCCGGAGGAGGGGAAACCGACCTCGATCTCCTTGTAGCCCATCCGCACCAGCAGATCGAACATCTCCCGCTTACGGGCCGGCGACAT
>NZ_JBSIBZ010000277.1:0-335 GCF_058245575.1 Streptomyces sp. UF-297
GAGCTGCATGCCAGTGGTGCTTCGGTGCTGCGGGCGCGGCTGCGGCGGGACGCTCAGGGCAGCCTGACGGTGGCGGCCGCGGATGCGACGGGTGCGCCCGTGGTGTCGGTGGCGTCGCTGATCACCCGTCCCGTCTCGGCGGACCAACTCCGGTCTGCTGACGCGGGCGTGGCGGACTCGCTGTTCACCATCGACTGGGCTCCGATTGCCGAGTCTGCGGTTCAGCCGGGGCAGTGGGCGCTGATCGGTGCCGATCGTTTCGGCGTGGCCGAGGGACTGGACGCGGCCGGGCTGTCGGTACGTACCTTCGCGGGCCTTGCCGAGGTGGCCGACGC
>NZ_JBSIBZ010000278.1:0-319 GCF_058245575.1 Streptomyces sp. UF-297
CTCGCGTCCACTGTGCAGTTCTCAAGCAACGACCAGCCACCCGTCACACCCTGCCGAAGCAGACCTTTACCGGGGCCGGCGTTTGAAGGACAGCCATACGGCCGTGCCCTCAGACACCCAACAGCGTGCCCGACACTCCCTGCCCCTGGTCCACGTTCCACGCCGAAGCAGTACTAGTGGCCAAACAAGCCGAGTGTGCCGAGTAGTCAACGTTCCACCCATGAGCAACCAGCATCAGACATTCGCTGATGTACTGGCCCCTGGACCAGCCGAAGCTGGCCTAGAAGTGCTCCTTAGAAAGGAGGTGATCCAGCCGCAC
>NZ_JBSIBZ010000279.1:0-318 GCF_058245575.1 Streptomyces sp. UF-297
CGACGCGCCGTCCTGGTTGACCGCGCTGCCGGACACCACCGCCAGCACCTGATGCCCCAGCCGCCGCGCGTCCGACAGCCGCTCCAGTACGACGACGCCGACGCCTTCACCCCAGCCCGTACCATCGGCCTGTTCCGAGTACGCCTTGCAGCGGCCATCGGCGGCCAGGCCCCGCTGCCGCGAGAAGTCGACGAACGTGCTCGGGGTGGACATGACCGTCACGCCGCCGGCCAATGCGAGGGACGACTCCCCCGAACGCAGCGACTGACACGCCAGATGCAACGCCACCAGCGACGACGAACACGCCGTGTCCACCGT
>NZ_JBSIBZ010000027.1:0-92870 GCF_058245575.1 Streptomyces sp. UF-297
CCGCCCCGGCGGGTGACGAGCCAGCCGCAGACGGGCGGCCGGCGGCCGCGGCCGCGGCCGCGGCCGCCCAGGCCCAACCGGGCGCCGCGGAACGGCTGCCCGAGGCCGAGTGGCTGCTCCAGCCGCACTGGGTACGGTCCCACCGCGCCCTCGCGGACACCGCGTCGCCCGCCCGGGGCGTGCTGGTGACCATGACCGCCGAAGCCCTGGCGCCGGACGCCGTGCGCCCCTTCGAGGCGGCCTACGACCGCGTCGTACGGGTCACGGCCGGCGACTCCTTCGCCCGGCTGACGGCCGACACCTACGAGGTCGACCCCGCCGACGCGGACTCGCTGCGGCAGCTGCTCGACGCGCTGTCCGAGGCGGGCCAGGACGGCCAGGGCCGCATCGACTGGCTGCACGCGCTGCCGCTCGCGGTCGGCGGGGCGGTGGGCGCCGACGCGCTCGACCGCGCCCGCTGGGCCTGTCTGGACACTCCGGCCGCGCTGCTCCAGGCGGCGGCCGGTACGCCGCTGGCCCAGCGGCTGCGGCCCTGGTGGCTCTCGTACCAGGCCCAGCCGGTCGAAGGCGCCGTACAGCGGCCCGAGTTGGGCCTTTTGGCGGGCGCCTGCGAGGTGGCGCCGCAGGAGTGCGCCGTGGACGGCCGCTGGCTGGACCTGCCCTGCGCCGACCCGGCCGACTGGGCACCGCTGCTGCCTGCCCTGCTGGCCGACACCTCCGCGGACCGGCCCCGACGGCTGGCCCTACGCCAGGGCTACTGGTGGCAGCCGGCGCTGCTGCCGGTCACCGCGCCCGCGGCGCAGACGCCCTCGGCGCTGCCGTCCGGGCCGGGCGTGCACCTGATCCTGGGCGGCACCGGAGGCATCGGCGCCAGCATCGCGGCCTGGCTGCTGGCTCAGGCCGACTGCCGGGTCATTCTGCTGGCCCGGCGGGCCGAGCTGCCCGCCGGACTGGCCCCGTGGGCGGAGCGTATCGAGCTGATCGAGGCCGATCTGGCCGAGACGGCGCCCGATGCGCTGCTGGACCGGCTCGGCCGGCTCACCGACCGGCTCGACGGCGTCGTGCACGCCGCGGGTGTGGGGGCGGGCGGCCTGATCACCCGGCGCGACGCCGCCGGGATGGGGCGCGCCATGGCGGCCAAGCTGCACGGCGCCCTGCTGATGGAGCGGCTGATCGAGCACTACCGCCCTGCCTTCGCGGCGTACTGCTCCTCCATGTCGGCCCTGTTCGGCGGCATCGGCCAGTTCGACTACGCCGCCGCCAACGGCCTGCTGGACGGCTTCGCCCGGCACCGGTCCGGCGCGGCCGAGACCACGCTGCGGATCGGGATCGACTGGGACATCTGGCGCGAGGTCGGCATGGCGCAGCACGCGCTGCAGTCGGACGCCCGCCATCAGGCCCACCTGGCGGTCGGTCTGACGGTGGAGGAGGGCCAGCGGCTGTTCGCCCGGGCCCTGCGCCTCCAGCTGCCGCACCTGCTGGTCTCCACCACCGACATCGAGCGGGCCCGCGGCTTCTACGAGGCACCGGCCACCGCACCGGCGGCCCCTGAAGCCCCCGTGTCACCGGACACTGCCTCCGGCCCCTCCCCCGTCACCCGGCTCACCGACGCCCTGTGCACCTGGCTGGGCGTGGACGAACTCGACCCGGCCGCCTCCCTGTACGACCTGGGCGCCGACTCGCTGACCATGCTGGACCTGATCAGCGAGGTGCAGGACCTCTTCGGCGTCGACATCGAATTGTCCCGGCTCAGCCACCGGGCCAGCCTCAACGAGGTGCTGGCGCGGATGGGCGAACAGGCCCCCGCCGCCCCGCCCGGCTCCGCCGACCCCGTGTCGCTGGAGGTCTGGCAGGAAGGCACCGGCCGCGATCTGCTGTGCATCGTCCACCCCGTCGGCGGCGACATCCAGTCCTACCGTGCGCTCGTTTCCGCCCTCGACCCCCGGCTCACCGTCTGCCTGATCGCCGACCCGGCCCTGCGGCGCCCCGACCTCCCCGCCTGGCCCCTGGCCGAGCGCGCCCGTCACTACCACGCCGCGCTCCAGGCCCGCTTCCCGCACGGGGAGTGGCGCTGGCGGCTGGCGGGCTGGTCCTTCGGGGCCTGGGTGACGCTGGCGATGGCCGCCGAGGCGGAGCAGGCGGGCCGCCCGGCCGATGAGGTCTACCTCCTGGACCCGCCGCCGCCCGGCGCGGGCCCCCGCTTCCAGTCGTACGACGAAACGGAGCTCGAAGCCGTCTTCGCCCACGAGCTCGGGCACAACGGCGCGGGCAGCTCCGTGGGCACCGAGGCCCAGGCCTACGCGGAACGCCTGGCCCACTGCTGCCGCGCCAACCTCACCAGCATGGCCCACTACGACCCGCCCCACCTGACCGAGACCCCCGCCCACCTCTGGCTGGCGACCCGCCCGGTGGCCGGCCTCCCCCACCTGGGTACCCCCGAGGAGCAGCACCCGCTCTGGCAGTCCCGCCTCCCCCGCCTGGCGGGCTGGCACTGCCTGGACACCACCCACTACGACATCGTCCGCCAACCCGGGATAGCGGCCGTGGCCGCGGCCGTCAACGCCGCGTCCCTCCCGCCGCACACCACCGGCTGACCCGGCCCCGCAGCCGGTCGGCCTTCGCCACCCCGGCAGTCAGCGGAGCCCGCCCGCGCACTCGGTGCGCGGGCGGGCTCCGCGCTGTCCGCTACCGCAGCACGGCCGCCCGTTCGGTCGGGTCGTAGCCGGGTCCGACGCCCTCGATCAGGACGACATCCCCCTCGATGTGATCCGTACGCAGTCGCAGGATGTCCTGATAGGCGGGCGACTCGTACCACTCACGGGCCTCGGTGAGGCCGGGGAACTCGATCATCACCATGCTCCCCGGCCATTCCCCCTCGACCACTTGCGCCGGTGGTCCGTGAATGACGAAACGGCCCGCGAAGGGATCGAGGGTCGCCTGGATGCGCGCCAAGTACTCCAGGATGTCCGGATGATGGCGGCGGTTGCGAAGATGGGCGAAGCCATATGCGGGCACGGTCGGTCTCCCTTGCCTGCCCGGTGTCTGCCGGGCGGAATCGATGACCGAAACCTAGCCATGGGCCGCGGCGGGGGCGATTACCTCGCAGGTAAGCGCGCATCCGGGCATCGGTGGTGCGGGAGCGGGCCGATCACCGGTGGGGATTGGGGCCTTACAGCTCCTTCACCAGTGCGTCGGTGAATTCCTCCGTGGTCGCCGTTCCCCCCAGATCCGGCGTACGCACGGCCGTCTTGGCCAGCAGCGCGGCAATGGCATCGGTCACCTGGGCGGCGGCCTCGGCGTGCCCGAGGTGGTCGAGCATCATGGCCGCCGACCAGATCGCGCCGAGCGGATTGGCGATGCCGCGTCCGGCGATATCCGGGGCGGAACCGTGCACCGGCTCGAACATCGAGGGGTATGCGCGCTCGGGGTTGAGATTGGCGGCCGGGGCGATGCCGATACTGCCGGCCACCGCGGCCGCCAGGTCGCTGAGGATGTCGCCGAAGAGATTGGAGGCGACCACGACGTCGAAACGGGCGGGGTCGAGCACGAACTTGGCGGCGAGTGCGTCGATGTGCTCCTGATCCCACGTCACATCCGGGTGGCCCAGGGCGTGTTCGGCCACCATCTCGTCCCAGAAGGGCATGGTGTGCACAATGCCGTTGGACTTGGTGGCGGAGGTGAGCCGGCCTTCGCGCCGCTCGGCGAGCCGGAAGGCGTAGTCCAGGATCCGCCCGACCCCGGCGCGCGTGAACACCGCTTCCTGGACCGCCATTTCCTCGGGGAAGCCGCGGTTGAAACGCCCGCCGATCTCGCCGTACTCCCCCTCGACATTCTCGCGTACGACGACGAGGTCGACCGTCCCCGGCTCGGCGTCGCGCAGCGGGCTGGGAACGCCCTCGAAAACCCGGATGGGGCGCAGATTGACGTACTGGCGAAAGCCACGGCGGATCGGGATCAGCAGCCCCCACAAGGAGACATGGTCGGGCACCCCCGGATAGCCGACCGCTCCGAGCAGGATCGCGTCATGTCCGCGCAGCTGCTCCAGACCGTCCTCGGGCATCATCGCGCCCTCGCGCAGATAGCGCGCGCAGGACCAGTCGAAGGAGTCGTACGCGAAAGAGATGCCGTGCCGGGTACCGACCGCGTCCAGTACACGACGGGCGGCGGGGATGACTTCGGTGCCGATGCCGTCACCGGGGATCAGGGCTATGCGGTGATGTGCCATGCCCGGATTGCAGCAAGGGCGCGCGGGCCGCGTCCAAGTCGAAGATTCCATGTGTCTTATAGGGGCTGCTTATCTGGCGCTTCCACGGCCTCCACGCCGCTCATCGGAGAACTCGCCGGGTGGCGCACGGCGTTCGTCGTCATGGGAGCGCTGACGGCCGCAGTACTGATCATGCTGTTCGGGCGCGTGCCACCGCTGCCACCCGCCCGTGCCACCCGGCTCAGCGAACTCGGCGGCCTGCTCCGCGGCACCACCACCCGCTTCGCGCTCCTGCTGACGTTCCTCGTCGTCCTGGCCCACCCAGGCGACGCTCTCCATCGGTGCGCCGGCGGGCGGCGCCGTCCTGGACCGGAGCTCCGTGTCCACGGTCATGGCGCTCGGCGGCTGCGTGGCGGTGCTCCCGGTGCTGGTGGCGGGCGTGCAGTTCGCCAGGGGGCTGGGCTGGACGGGCGGTACGGAGCGTACGAATGGTACGGGCGGCGGTACGAGGCGTACGAATGGTACGGGCGGCGGTACGAGGCGTACGAATGGTACGGGCGGCACAAGCGGTACGGGCCGTACGGATGGACCGGACGACGACTGACAGCGCGCTCACCCGAGGCCGCACCTTGCCCCTCCTCCATCTCCCTCCCCCGTCTCCCTCCCTCAGACACCACCACCGCACCCATCGGCACCATCCGACGCCTCCGTCGCGCTGTCCAGAAAGGCCTGCGCGGCCGGGGTGAGCGGCGCCCGTCGGCTGACCATCGCGACGTACAGGCCGGTGGCGGGCTCGATGTCCAGTACCAGCGCACCCGTCCGCCGGGCGAGTGCGCGCCAGGAGTCGGTGACGATCGCGAGGCCGACGCCGGCGAGCACCAACGGCAGGATCGCCACCCGGTGTTCGCTCTCCACCGCAGCGGTCAGTTCGATGCCCTCGGCGCGCAGATCGTCCACGTACTTGCGCAGCCCGGTCCCCTGCTGTCCCACGATCAGTCGGTGCCCGGCCAGCTGCTCCCGGCGCACGACCGTGCCCTCCGCGAACGGCCCGTCGGGCGGCGTGAGCAGGACGAAGCGCTGTTCGGCGATGGGGTACTGGGCCACCTCGTGGTCCGGCAGCGGTGTCGGGGAGGCGAGCAGTCCCAGTTCGCAGGCTCCGGTGCGTACCATCTCGGTCACGTCCCGCGGTGTGAACGCGGCCTGCACCACCACCGCAACCTGCGGATGGGACGCGGTGAATCGGTGGATCATGCCCGTCAGCGGCTCGATCGCCTGCGAGGGCATCGCGGCGATGTCCACCCGGCCGCCGCGCAGGCCGTGCACCGACTCCACGCTCGCCCGGGCCAGTTCCAGGCTGCGTACGGCCGCCCTGGCGGGTTCGATCAGCGCGGTGCCGGCGTCCGTGAGGACCGCCCGGCGCCCGATCCGGTGGAACAGATCGCTGCCCAGATCCCGTTCCAGCGCGCGGATGGCTTGCGAGAGCGAGGGCTGCGACAAGTACAGCGCCATGGCGGCCCGGTTGAATCCACCGTGGTCCACCACGGCCAGAAAGTATTCGAGCTGCCGCACATCCACTGCGTAGTCCTTCCCGCACACCTCTGCCGAACCGCGCCTGACAGGCTCGGCTCCCAGCATTGTCGCCGTCCACTGTTGGACGTCCGGTCCACGGCAGGTAGCTGCTGGGACGCGGGTCACGGGCAAGGCAAAGATCGTCGGCCGCGTCCGTGCGGCTTGCACCTCCCGTAGCGTGAGGACCTAACGTCCCGGGTCATGAAGATAGTTGTTCACGACACCGCGTCCGCCATGCTCGACCTCCTGCAGCGACCGCTGGAGGAGCGGTCCGGCGCCCTGCGGGAGATGCTCAGCCCCCTCCAGAGTGCGATGTCCGTCATGGGCGATATCGACCTGGTCCAGATGCACAGCCAGGACAGCGGTTTCCGGGTGGACCGTGAGGATGCTCGGTATCTGCCCGCCGTGCGCCGGATGCGGGAAGCGGGAGTGTGGAACCGGATCGAGGATTCGCTGACCGCCGCCTGGGAGCGGATCAGCGGTGCGGCGCCCGGCATCGCGCACGCCGAGACCGTGCATGTCGTCCTGGCGCTCGGCAATCCCGACAGCGAGCACCTGATGGTCCGCAGCGACGGGTACTTCGGTCTGGGCGGGATCCCCGGGGCGATCTACCTGGTGATGTGGCCGACCGAGCGGACCCTGGAGAAGATCGGCCACGCCGCCGCGCACGAGTTCCACCACAACGTGCGCTACGCGAATGTGGTGTGGGACCCGATGACCGTCACGGTGGGCGAACATGTCGTCGCCGAGGGGCTGGCCGAGGCGTTCGTACGGGAGCTGGCGGGCGAGCGGGCCATGGGCCCGTGGTCGAAGGCGCTGACCGGCGCCGAACTCGACAGCGCCTACGAGAAGATCGCCGCCGATGTCGACGTGGCCGGTATGCAGAACCTGACCGCGTACGTGCTGGGCGATGCCACCGCACGGCTCATGGGACAGCCGACCGTGGGCCTGCCGGACTTCGCCGGATACGCGGCCGGGCTGCGCATCGTCGACGCCCACCTGGCGGCCTCCGGCCTGTCCGCCGCCCAGAGCACCGCCCTGCCTGCGCGCGACATCCTCCGCAACGCGGGCGTACCCACCAGCGCGTGACCGCCCCTCGGGCGCTGCGCCCAGCCGCGCGCAGCGCCCGGCCCCGCCGAGAACACGGTCCGCCTCCGCCCACGGGCATCATCCGACACAGAACTCATTGCCTTCCGGGTCCTGCAGAACCACGCCGTAGTAGTCCATCTCCGGCTCGTCCATGACGCGCAGCACGGTGGCCCCGGCCTTTTCGAGCCGCTCCACCGCGGCCGTGATCCGCTGCGTACGAACCGGCAGGGGCACCTCCCGCCCACCGCCCACCTTCATATCCAGGTGTACCCGGTTCTTCACCGCCTTCGGCTCCGGGACCTGCTGGAACCACACCCGCGGCCCCTGCCCTGCCGGATCGATGATCGACTCCGGAGTCTCCCCCACGCCCTCGGGCAGCTCCTCCTCCGGCACCCCCATGTCCTGCCAGTACTCCCGCCAGGTCGCGTGCCCGCCCGGCGGAGGCTCCGGCACATACCCCAACGCCTCGGCCCAGAAGGCCACCAGCCTCCGCGGGTCAGCACAGTCAATGGTCAGCTGCAGCTTCATCTCCATACCCGCAGCGTCCCAGACACCTCTGACACTCGACGCCCCACAGCCCCCGTCCAACCGCTGCCCCACCACCCTCACCGCGCCATAAAGCGATCCAACTCCCGGATCTTCTGCCGCAGTAGAGCCACCCACTCCTCCCCCTCCGTCGCCGAGGTCACCGGGACCTGGACGTCCCCGAGCCCGTCACCGACGGAGCGTCCGGGCGGGTCCCACCGCAGCTCGATACCCGCCCGCTCCGCGAGCGCCAGAACCGTGACGACAAACCCTTCGGACAGGGCCATCATGACGGCGTGATGGGTATGGCGATGGTGTTCCAACAGGGCGTTGGCGAAGCTCCCGAAGACGATCGGATCGACCTGACACGCGTCGCTGTCCATCGGCCCGATACCGGACGGCAGTTCCAGTTCCGCCTCAAATAAGGCGACTTGGCGACGAAACAGCCGCGAGGCTCCGTTGGACGGGTTCCATAAGGTCTCGTCACCCATGTCGAAGTACTGGCTCACTGTGATCCTTACGCGACAGAAGGGGCCCGAGCGTCCCTCCGCGCGTGGAATACGCACTCACCCAGCTCGGTACCACACTCCTCACCTCAGTCGCGCTGTTGGGCACATGGGCCATGGACCATCGGCACGAGATCGCCCTCAATCGGGACCGTTACGACGCCAGCCGCCGCACAGCGCCGGCGGCTCGCCCCTGAAGCGCCCGCCCGAACCTCTCCCGCCCCCGCCCCCGCCCAAGGACACCCCCGTCCGCGACGCTCCCGATGCGCGCCTTGGGTCAGCTCAACCACCGCTCCCCATAAGGGCGTTGCACCCCCATCCAGGTTAACTTAGGCTTACCTAACTTAGGCCTCGTCGAGGGGGGCGCTCCGCTTACCGACCGAAGGGGGAACCGTGGCATCGAGGGCATCCAGCGAGGAGCGGACGGCGCAGGACCGGCAGGCGCGGGCAGAGCTGGCGCGGCTGGCGCACGGGCAGCTGGCCGTGCAGATCGTGGGCGCCGCCGCGCGCCTGGGCATTCTCGACCTGATCGGTGACGCCGAGCGCACCGCGCCCGACATCGCCCACGCACTCGGCACGCACCCCCAGGCCACGCACCGTCTGCTGCGCGCCCTGGCCGGGCTCCGGTTCCTCACCGAGACACAGCCGGCCACCTTCGCCGCCACCCCGAAAGGCGCGCTGCTGCGCTCCGACGTCCCAGGGACGATGCACTCCATGTTCTGCCTGGTCACCAACCCCGCATTGGTGCGCGGCTGGGCGCATGTGGAGGAGAGCGTACGGACCGGCGAGACCTCCTTCGACAAGGTGTACGGCACCGACATCTTCACCTACCTCAAGGCGCACCCGGAACTGTCCGAGGAGTACAACGCCGCGATGAGCGGGGCCTCCCAGGGGGCGGCGGGGGACGTCCCGGCCCACTACGACTTCGGCCGGTTCGGCACCGTCGTCGACATGGGCGGTGGTGACGGCAGTCTGCTCTCGGCCATCGTGCGACGGCACCCCGCACCGCGCGGCATCCTCTTCGACTCCCCCGAAGGGCTCGCCCAGGCCCCCGCCCGCCTCGCGCGCGAGGGGCTCACCGGCCGCTGCCGGACGCAGCCCGGCGACTTCTTCGCCGCCGCTCCGCCGGGCGGGGATCTCTACGTGCTCAAGAGCGTCCTCCACGACTGGAGCGACGAGCGCTGCACACGCATCCTGCGCAACATCCGGCATGTCGTCCCGGACTCCGGCCGGCTGCTGATCGTCGAGCCCGTACTGCCGCCCACCGTCACCGCGGACGCGGAGGAGGACGTCTACGTCGGTGACATCAACATGCTGCTCACCTACGGCGGCCGCGAGCGCACCCGGGCGGACTTCGAGGCCCTGTGCAGCGATGCGGGCTTCGCGCTCTCCGGCGTCACGCCCCTCCCCCGCCCGAACCCCTTCCACCTCATCGAGGCGACGCCCGTACAGCGTCCGGCCTGACCGTGACCGGCCGGAAAGTGAGCGGCCGGACAGTGAGCGGCCGGACAGCCACCGGTCGCGGGATCACCGTCCTCCGGCCCCGGAGGACGCCGCGGCCCGGCGGCGCGCCTGACGGCGCAGCACCTGTCGTTCGTCCTCGTCCAGGCCGCCCCACACGCCGTGGCAGTGCCCCAGGCGCAGCGCCCACGCCAGGCACTGCTCGCGTACGGGGCAGCGGGCGCAGACGGCCTTGGCCGCGGCCTGCTGGCGCAGAGCAGGGCCTTTCGTTCCTACGGGGAAGAACAGATCGGGGTCTTCGTCCAGGCACGCGGCCCTGGTCCGCCATTCCATCGTCAGCCTCCCTTCGATCGTCGGTGCGCTCCTGGTCCGTGCCGTCCCGGCCCCTGTACGGACCCGTGCCGACGCTGTGCACGTACCGGTGTCCGCCTGGCTCTTTGTGGGAAACGGGTTGCCAACCGGTCGCCGTGCAAACGCGTGTGGCGCTGCCGCACCCCGGGGCCACGGCACCGGGCGAGGCGACCGCATGCGGGAGACGGACTTGACGACCACGGCCGCTCGGGCGGGCGCGCTGTCAGTGCCTGCCCTTAATATCTGCGGCATGTCCCCAAGTCCGGATCCCTACCTTGGTGCACGTCTGTCCGCTTCCGCAGCGAACGAACAGATACGGGCCTACATGGCCGTGCGCGCCGGCAGGTCGCTGCGACCGGAGGAACTGGCGGAGTACCAGCAGTTGCTGGAGACCTGGGCCGCAGCGGTGCGCAGGGAATTGGCCAGGGCGGCCTAGGGCCTGTCGACAAAGTCCCGTCCGGCCTGCGACGCCTGGCCCTAGAGCCGCTGATGCGGCTTCCACCGCCCCGGCCACCGAGTCGTATGGGCGTCGGAACCGTCGGCAACACAGCACCGGGTTTCAGCCTTCCTCGCCACCCGTCGGCTACCTGGAAGGCCGTGACGCGGTGCTGCCGGACCAACCACCCTCCGGTACTTCGGTGTTGCGGTCAGAGCAACGGAGCGATCGCACGCAGTAACTCCACAACTTCGCCCGCGGGTGCGGGAAATCGTCATTCTGCCTGCGCAGCACGGCATTTAGCGTGCTGCGGAGCCAACTGCGCACCGGCCGAACGGAGTTACGATCCCGGCAAATTCACCGGCGCAGATTATCAGGGCGACTGAACATTAAAAGCAGTTGCGGGCACCCGTGCGTGGCTGAGTGACTATGGGTGGAGAGACGGTGGCGAAACTATTGTTGCTACTCGGGTTCCAGAGAGGGATCGGGGCGCCTATGATCCACACTCATGACCAACCACCGGCCGGAGTCGACAGCGTCGCACTCTCAGGGGTCTGATACATCCAGGCTGTTCGGGTCTCGCCTGCAGCGCCTGGTCGATGTGATGCCCCCCGAGGGTCGGCAGCGGTACACCGATGCGGAGATCGCCGCGTACGTCGGCGTGAGCGCTCAGTACATCCGCAAGCTGCGCAGCGGAAAGTCCGTGCCTTCCGTGGAAAAGGCGCAGCGGCTGGCCGAACTCTTCGAGGTCGAGCATGTGGATTACTTCCTCAAGCCGGATGACGACCCCACCGTTCTCGCGGTCGAACGCCGACTGCGCGAACTGGAGGACATCCGGGCCGGCCGGAAACCGGTCACCGACGATGCCGCAGCAGCCTCGCCCGGGCACGGGGGTGCGGACGAGGAGCTGTGGCGTCGCCTCAAGGAGGAACACGGCGTCAAGGAAATAGCGATGCGCGCCGGGCAGCTCTCGCCCGAAGCGCGGGTCGCGGTACTGGGCATCGTGAACCAGCTGTTCCAGAGCGAGAAAGGATCTCCCCCACCCGGGAATGCATGAGCCACCGTGCGAGTTCTCGCATGAGTCCCCGCACGGGCCCGCGTATGCAATACGGGCCCGCGCATTGGCCCCGGGGGGAAACACGTAAATCGGCAAGCGCCTCATCGGCATGCGCGAAAACGTCCGAACCGCGCGATATTTCGAGCGCGGCCAGGGCGTCGGACGAGACTGGGGGTTCTGTGGACAGGAGGCGGATGCGTCGGCTGTGCGCCGACCTGATCCGTAACCTGGATCTCAAGGTTCCGGCAGCGCCCACGCACCTCTTCGACGCACTGTGCGCCGCGATGAGCAGGCGCCACGACAAACCGGTCCGGTACCGGCTCATCGAATTTCCCGCGGAGACCGTCAGCGGCCTGTGGGTGGCCACCGGGCAGCAGCACCTGATGCTGTGCGAGAAGCGGACCGCGCCGGAGCACCAACTCGTCATCCTGGGCCATGAGTTCTGGCACCTGGAGTCCCATCAGGGGCAGGTGGAGTCCCATCAGGGGCAGGATGCGCGGGTCGACGCGGCGGACACCGCCCGGCTGCTGGCCCCCGCCCTCGATGCCGTCACCGTGGAGCGCGTCGCCGCACGCGCCGCGGCCCGCACCAGCGCCGGCCAGAGCGACGAGGCCGCCTGCGAATACTTCGGGTCGCTGCTGTGCAGCAAGACCCTCCCCTGGCTGGCCACGGCAGCGGATCCGGCCGGCTCGGCCCCCGCGGTGTCCACGGGGCTCGTCGACCGGCTGGAGGCCAGCATCGGCCACTGCGGCTCACGGAGGACGATGCCGTGAGCGACGAAAGCTACTGGGTTCCCGCCGCCGCTTCCTGGGCGGCCCTGGCCTGCAAACTCCCCGCGCTGGCCCGCACCCCGCGCGACCCGCTGCTGCGGACGGCCTGCGCGGTGCTCGGACTGGCGGGGACGGCCTTCGTCGCCGCCAGCCCGTCCGCGATCGGCTTCGTCAACCGGCTCACCGACACCCCCAACGCCGGCGCGCCCTGCGTGTACTCACTGATCATCGCGCTGAGCGGCGCATGTCTGGTGCTGGTCGTGCACTGGCGCGGCGGCACCGCCGCGCGGGTGCGCCGCACCGCCCGCCGGTGGACGCTCGCCTTCGCCGTGGTCATCGCCCTGCTGGCCATGCTCTTCACGCTCGGCGACGCCCCGGTGGAACACCGGCTGGACCTGGACACCTACTACGCGACCACCCCCTTCATCCGCGAGATGATCGTGCTCTACCTGGTGGTCCACGCGGCGGCCTCGGCGGCCCTGGTCGTCGTGTGCCGGCGCTGGTCGGCCCGGGTGAGCCAGTGCTGGCTGCGGCGCGGGCTGCGCCTGATCGTCCTGGGGTACGTCCTCAACCTCACGTTCGCCACCGTCAAGTTCGCCGCGGTGAGCGCCCGTTGGGCCGGGGCGGACTGGGACGTCCTCAGTACGCGGGTGGCGCCGCCGGCCGCCGCCGTCGGCACGCTGTGCGTCGCCGGCGGCTTCACCCTCCCGCTGATCAGCAGCCGTATCGCCTCGCTGCGGACCACCCTGGACAACTACCGCACCTGGCGCCTGCTCGGACCGCTGTGGAACGAGCTGCGCACGGCGACGCCCGCCATCGTCGCGCCGGTCTGCGTACCGTGGTGGGCCGTCAGCCTGCGCCTGACCCGCCGTATCGCGGAGATCCACGACGGGCTGCTGGCCCTTCGCCCCCACTACGACGGCGCAAACGCCACCCGGCGCGCCGGATCCGGGCGCACCGCCGCGGCCGTCCCGGCCGTCGCCGCGCTGCCGGAGCTGTCCACCGCGCAGGCCACCATCGCGCTGCGCACCGCCATCCGCAACAAGAGCGCGGGGCGTCGGCCCGCGCCCGTACACGAAGCGGCGGGGCGTGCCTTCAGTCTCGCCCAACCCCTCCACATCGACTCCCTCATCCAGATCTCCCGGACCCTGCCCGCCACCACTCGACCTGGAAACGCCTGCTCATGAACCCTTCACAGCACGCCACCATCAGCAGCGCCGTCCGCCCCCACGTAGCCGTGGTCCTCGGCGGAGGACTGACCGGGATGCTGGCCGCCGCCGCACTGTCCGAGTACGCCGAGGTCTTCGTCGTCGAACGGGACTATTTACCGCTGACTCCCTCTTCTCGCAGGGGACTTCCACAGGCACACCACGCGCACCTGCTGTGGTCGGGCGGCGCCCGCGCCGTCGAGGACCTGCTGCCCGGCAGCATCGAACGGTGGCTGGCCGACGGCGCCCGCCGCGTGCCGCTGCCCACCGGGCTGGTGTCCCTGTCCGCGCAGGGCTGGATCCGCCGCTGGCCGGAGATGCAGTACCTCATCTCCTGCTCCCGCGACCTGCTCGACTGGAGCGTCCGCGAGCGGGTGCTGGCCCGTCCGGGCATCACGCTCCTGGAGGGCACCGAGCCCGTCGCGCTGTCCGGGACCGCGGAACACATCACCGGGGTACGGGTGCGCGATCTCGCCGACGGGACCGTACGCCGCCTGGACGCCGACCTGGTCGTGGATGCCACCGGCCGGGATTCGGACGCTCCCCGCTGGCTGTCCGACCTGGGGCTGCCCCGCGTCGCCGAGGAAACCGTCGACTCCGGGCTCGTGCACGCCTCGCGCATCTTCCGTGCCCCGCCCGGCTCCGAGCACTTCCCGGTCGTCAGCGTCCAGTCCGACGCCCGGCGGCAGGTCCCGGGGCAGACGGCCACGCTCGTTCCCATCGAGCACGGGCTGTGGCTGGTGACGCTGTCCGGCACCCGTGCCGGGCAGCCGTCCGGGGACGCCGCCCGCTTCGAGTCGTTCGCCCGCCGGGTCCGCCACCCCGTGGTCGGTGAACTCATCGCCCGCGCCGAGCCGTTGACCGATGTCCAGCTCACCCGCAGCACCGCCAACCGCCGTCGCCGCTACGAGCGCCTGGGCAGCTGGCCCACCGGTTTCGTCGTCCTGGGCGACGCGGTCGCCACCTACAACCCCGTCCACGGGCAGGGGATGACGGTCGCCGCCCATGGCGCGGTCGCGCTGCGGGACGCGGTGGTCAAGTACGGCCTGGACGACCCGAATCTGGCCCAGGGCGTGCAGCGCGCCGTCGGCCGTGCCGTGGAGGGCCCCTGGGCGCTCGCCACCGTCCAGGACGTCCGCTACCCCGGCGCTGCGGGCCCGCGGCCCCCGGCCACGGCCCGTCTGATGCGCGGCTACATGGAGCGTCTGACGCACGCCGCCACCGGCCGCCCGTCGGTGACCCGGGCCCTCCTGGACGTCATGACGCTGTCCGCGCCCCGTACCCGCCTCCTCAACCCGATGGTCGCCCTCGGTGTCCTGCTCGGCCCGGGCCGCCCGCCGCTGCCCACCCCGCCGCTGACCCATACCGAACGCACCTCCCGGCCCGTACCGGGCCCGGTCCTGCCGCCCCACCCGGTGGACCACCTGTGGTGAGCGGCACCCAAAGGGCCGCGCCGCCGTCTGCCGTAGGCCGGAAAGTGCCCCCTCGCCCGCGGCATCCGTTACGGTGAACAGGCAGGCCTGGTACGGCGCGTCCCCCCGTGCGCGCCGTACCGGGCCGCTTGGCGTTCACGTCCTGGCAGGCAGCGCCCGGGCGGCCGTTGGGGCTTAGCGCTCGTCCGTGGACGTCTGCGCGATCTCCGCTTCGAGCAGGGCGATCGTGCCGTCCAGCGGAGCGGGGACGGCGGGCCATATGTCGGCCTTGAGCATGAGCTGGACGCGGGGCACCCTGGCCGCGACGGCTTCCGTGGCGCGCTTGACGACGTCCATCACCTCGTCCCATTCGCCTTCGATGGTGGTGTACATGGAGTCCGAGCGGGTCGGCAGCCCGGAGTCGCGGATGATCTTTACCGCCTCGGCGACGTATGCCGCGCCGTTCTCCTCCACACCCATGGGGGTCAGGGCGAATGCGATGAGCACGGTGTTCCTCTCGTTTCTCGCGTTTGTTTCCCGGACGCCGGACGTACGGCTATGCCGATCCGGCCAGTGTCGAGCGATAGGTGCGGACGGCGGGCGAGCGATAGGCGTCGGCGATCCGCAGCAGAAACTGGATCTCCTCGGAGAGGTCGTGCGCGCCGTCCCCGGCCAGATTCATCGTCTGGGCCTGCGGGGTCTGCCCGTTGTGCCGGGCGTGCACGGCGGCGGTGAGCCAGCAGGCGGTGATGTGCGCCTCCAGCAGATCCTCGGGTACGGACTGGCCGGCGACGTGCTGCCGGGCCAGGTCCAGGGTGCCGGCGGAGACGTACCCGCGCAGCACGATCATCGCGTCCCGTACCTCGATCACCCGTCGGTACAGGCGCAGTTGGAGGGGCACCGCCGCCGCCTGGATGCGGTTGCCGGGCGCGAGGATCACATCGGGGGTGGCGGCGGTGAGGTCGCGCCACAGCGGGTCCAGTCCCCGGTGTGCGCGCCGGTAGCGGCGGCGGTCGCGTACCTGGGTGAGCACCGGCAGCGCCGCGCCGGCCGCCATGAAGAGCGCTTCGACGCCGGTGACGGGCGAGAACAGCGGCGCGAAGACCGTCGAACGCGTCCCCAGATAGGCGAGTTTGAGCACCCACAGCAACGACGCCAGCAGGATTCCGGTGCCGAACAGGCGCAGCCCGTACCGCAGCAGCTTGGGGATGTCCCGTCTGCCGTAGCGCCAGCACACGATCCCGCAGGTGGTGTCGGCGGTGAGGTGGAAGGCGAAGAAGACCCACCAGTAGGCGTCGGGGACGCTGGGGATGTCCGCCGAGGGCGCGATCTGGTTACGGGCGTGCGGTGCCGCGCCGAGGTCCAGCAGCACCATCGTCACCATCACCGCGGCGGCGGCGCCGAAGACCAGCAGGGTGTGGCGCTGGCGTCGCGCCGCCTGGAGGATGAACCACAGGACGGCCGCGGCGTCGACGATGCTGAACAGGTGCGTGGCCAGATCGACATAGTGCGCGCTGGGCACGATCTGTGCCAGCACGGCGGTGACCGGCTCCAGATGCATCGACATCGCCAGCGCGATCATGACGATCGCGAACCACAGCGGCCGCTGTTCCTTGCTGCGTATGCCGTGCGGCGCGCGGGCGATCGCCACCGCCCACAGCGCGATGATGCCGAGATTCTCTAGCCACGCGAGCATGACGCTCCCCCGTGGCGGGCCCCGCGCAGCCCCATCGCGGACTCCAGCCCGCCCAGCATCCCGGACAGCAGGGTCGGTGAGGGGACCCGCCCGACGCTCTCCAGGATCAGGGTGGCGATCATCTCCGCCTCCTGCTCCTGCACATCGGAGTAGCGGGTGCGCGGCAACGCCTGGCGGACGGAGTCCGGGTCGGCGAGATCGATCTGCCGGAACAGCTGCTGGTCACCGCCCGCGGACCGGTGGCTGCACACCAGGTGTCCGATCTCGTGCAGGATGATGTGCTCCTGGTGCAGCGGGCTGGTCTGGGTGTCGTACAGGACGTAGTCCTCGTCATCGGTGGCCAGCCAGATGCCGGTCGGCATGTCGGGGACCGTGGGTGTGGGCAGTGGCCGCAGGTGCAGCGGACGCTCGCGTTCCGCGGCGAGCCGGGCACACAGTTCGGGGGCCGTGAACGGTTCGGGCAACGGGAGGCCACCGATCACCCTCTGGCATCGGCGGCGCAGGCGCCTCCAGCGCATCGCAGTCGGTTCTCCCTGGATCGAAGGGGCAGGGGGACACATGACCTGGTACCGGCGCCGGGTCATGACGCCGCCAAGGGCTGGTACCGCGCGGCGGCCGGGGCCGTGTGCCCGGGTGCGGCGGCGGCAAAGGGCGCATCGGGTACGGGATACGGCACCTGGCCCGCGGCACCCGGCCGCTCACCACCCGATCCGGACAAAGCCTTGTGTCCGAACCATGCCGCCCGCACCTTGCGCACCTCTCTCGCCGTTGTCGCCGCGCGCCGGTCTGCCCGGCCGCCCTGTCCGCACCGGCTGTGTCTCCCCGTCCCCTGTCCACAGCCCGACGCGCTCGACAGCCGGACCACGCGGTCCCGTGCTCTCCGCCCACTGTCCACAACAGCCCACTGAACAGTGCCGAAACGCCCGGATCCGCCGTCCGCCGCCGCCATCCCCTCGTACATGAGTCCACCTCTGCGGGATCGTAGATCGCCACCCCGCATGCTGCCAGGCCCGTCAACCGCCATGACCAGATCACGCCACCCGCTGACATCACGTCACCGTCGGCTTCGGCCTGTTGTCGCCCCATGACTGCCGCTGGGCAGTGGGCCCTTTGGTGGCGGTGGGCGTTCAGCCGTCCGCCCAGTCGACGGGGCTGACGGTTCCGGACTGCCAGTCGCGGCGCAGGATGGCGTAGCCGACCGAGTCGTGGACGTGGCGGCCGTCGGGCCAGGCGTCGCGGTAGTGGGCTTCCTTGGCGTAGCCGCAGCGCAGGAAGGTACGGCGCATCGCGTGATTGTCGTCGCGGGTGACGCCTTCGATGCGGCGGAGCTGGGGCAGACCGGTGAAGAGGTGTTCCGTCAGCCAGGTCAGGGAGTGGGTGCCGACGCCGCGCCCCCGGTGCTCGGCCCGGACCCGCAGGTCGAAGGAGGGGGTGTCGTCGGTCAGGTCCATCAGGCGGATCAGGCCGATGGTCTCGATGCCCTCGGTGATCCAGAACGTCCGGGACGACTCGCTGTCGAAGTGCCCCTCGGCCAGCCACCGCCCCACGACCGCGCGGTCCAGCACGTGGTTGACGTGGAACGGCCATATCTCCCGCGTGAGCCAGTCGGTCAGGCGCTCGGCCTCCGAGGGAAGGAAACGCCGATAGCTGAGGTCCATGGAGGCCAGCCTAAGGATGCGGACCCTGCGCCTCGTGTTGGCGCCGAGAGCCTGCGCACATAGGCTGGGCCGTTCCGGCAGACGAGCTGTGGGAGCGAGAGTGGAGCGGGGGACGAGGGGATGAGCAGCCGCGTGCGCCATCCGTCCGCGCGTCCTGTGCCCGCCCTGCTCGCCGGGCTGTGGGCCGTACTCCTGCTGCTGACCGGCGCCACGGCGCAGGCGCACGCGGCGCCCGTCGAACCCGTCGGCGTCGCGTCGTTCGCGCCCGCGACGGGCAGCGCACACCAGCCGAACGCCACGGTCCGCCCGTACGGCGCCCGCCCGCGAGCGCCGTACGGGACGACGTACGACCGGACCCTGCACAACGGTTCCGAGCACGCGTACGTGGCCGCGCAGCACCCGCGCCTTCCCGGCCTTCCGGGCCAGCTCCCCGGAGCCAGTGGGGCGCCGCACACCTCTCCCCTCGGGCAGGGGAGGGCCGTCGGGCCGCGCCAGGAGCGGGCGCCGCCGCTGGCCTGGTACCTCTCGCGCAGCACGCGCGGGCCTCCCGGCACACGGAGCAGCTGACGCCCCAGGCGTACGGCCGCACCGCACCCCGTCATGCCCGGCGCCGCCGACGCGCGCCGTGACGCGCTGCCGGGTGCCGGTGGCCGACGCCCCGCCTCCGTATGCCGTGAAGTGGAGCAGCCATGCCCTCCCGTGTGCCGAGCACACCGCGTTCCCGTACGCAGTCCTCGCGTACGCCGTCGTCCGCGTCACCCCCTGCCCCAACGCCCAAGAAACCGCGTTCCCGGTCGCGCCGCAGGGCGCCCTGGCGGGCGCTGATCGCGCTCGCCGTGATCGCCGTGTCCTTGTACTTCGCCCTCACCGCTCCCGCCCGACTGGGCCTCGATCTGCGCGGCGGCACCCAGATCGTCCTGGAGACCAAGGACTCCCCCACCGCGCGCGCCGATTCCTCCTCGACCGACCGCGCGCTGGAGGTGCTGCGGCAGCGCGTCGACGCGCTCGGTGTGGCCGAGCCCTCTCTCACCCGCTCCGGCGAGCGGCGCATCGTCGTCGAACTGCCCGGTGTCCAGGACCCGCGGCAGGCCGTCGAGGTCATCGGGCGTACCGCGCAGCTCACCTTCCATCCGGTCCTCGCTACGGCCACCGAGCGGCCGGCGCAGGACGGCGGCAAGGCGACCGGCCCCCGTACCCTCCCCGATCCCGACGCCTTCGGCGCCTTTCTGCGGCTGGGCGCTCCCGCCCTGACCGGCGAGGGCGTCAAGGACGCGCAGGCCGTCTTCGATGCGCAGTCCGGCCGTGGCTGGAGCGTCGAACTCGCCTTCCGCGGCGGCGCGGACGACTCCTGGGCGCGGCTCACCGGCGAGGCCGCGTGCGCCGCGCCCGGCGATCCCGCGCGCCGGGTCGCCATCGTGCTGGACGACCGCGTGATCTCCGCTCCCGGTATGCAGCAGGGCGTGGCGTGCAAGACGGGCATCACCGGCGGTACGACCCAGATCACCGGCGGCTTCGACGACGCCGAGGCCCGCGATCTGGCCGCCCTCGTCAAGGGCGGGGCGCTGCCGGTGCCCGTGGAGGTCATCGAGCAGCGCACCGTAGGCCCGACGCTGGGCGCCGACGCGATCCGCGCCAGCACCGAGGCCGCCGTCATCGGGCTGGTCTGCACCGGCCTGTTCGTCATCGTCGTCTACCGGCTGCTGGGCGCGCTGGCCACCGTCGCACTCGCCGCGTACGGCCTGATCTCGTACGCGGTGCTGGTCGCCCTCGGCGCCACCCTGACCCTGCCGGGCCTCGCGGGTTTCGTCCTGGCCATCGGCATGGCGGTCGACGCCAATGTGCTGGTCTTCGAGCGGGCCCGCGAGGAGTACGCGCGCGACTCGACCCGCCCGAGGAAGAGGAGCGCCAACTCGCCTAATGGAGACGGGACTTCACCGGGCGGCGAGGCGGGCACCGGCCCGCGGGAGCTGCGCCGGCCGCTCGAGGTGGGCTTCGCCAAGGCCTGGAGCGCGATCGTCGACTCGAATGTCACCACGCTGCTGGCCGCCGGTCTGCTGTTCTTCTTCGCCTCCGGCCCGGTGAAGGGCTTCGGCATCACCCTCTCCATCGGTGTGCTGGCGTCGATGGTCTCGGCGCTGGTCATCACCCGTGTGCTGGCGACCTGGGCGGTACGGCGGGGCGTCGTACGGCGGCGGCCGGGCCTGACCGGCATGGCGGGCAGCGGCCGGATCCGCCGCTGGCTGGCCCGCCGCGATCCGCGCCTGATGCGTCACCGCCGCACCTGGCTGGGCATCAGCTCGGGTCTGCTGCTGATCGCCCTCACCGGAATCGGCGTGCGCGGCCTGGAGTTCGGCGTGGAATTCACCGGCGGGCGGGCTCTCACGTACAGCACCAGCACACCCGTAAACGCCGAGACCGCGCGCTCGGCCGTCGCCCAGGCCGGGTTCCCGCGCGCGGCGGTCCAGCAGTCCGGCGACGGCGACATCACCGTACGGACCGGGAGCCTGACCGACCAGGAGCAGCAGCGCATCTCCGCGTCCCTGAAGGAACACGGCGGCCGGGTCAGTGTCGAGCGGGACGAGCAGATCGGCCCGAGCCTGGGCAGTGAGCTGCGCGACAAGGCGCTGATCGCGCTGGGCATCGCGGTGGCGGCCCAACTGCTGTATCTCAGCGTGCGGTTCCGGTGGACCTTCGCCACCGCCGCGGTGCTGGCGATGGTGAACGACGTACTGCTGGTCGTCGGGCTGTTCGCCTGGCTGGGCAAGCCCATCGACAGCGTCTTCCTGGCGGCGCTGCTGACCGTGGTGGGCTATTCGGTCAACGACACGGTGGTGCTCTTCGACCGGCTGCGCGAGCTGCGCCGCGCCCATGGCAAGCCCGCCCCGCCCGCCGTACTGGCGCGCCTGGCGGACCGCGCCGTGGTGCAGACCATTCCGCGCACCGTCAATACGGGCATGGGCGCCCTCTTCGTCCTCGCGGCGCTGGCCGTGCTGGGCGGCGACTCCCTCGCCGACTTCTCCCTGGCGCTGCTGGCGGGCGTGCTGGCGGGGATCGGCTCGACGGTCTTCACGGCGACACCGGCCGCCGTGGTCCTGGAGGGCCGGTACCCGGCCGCGGCACCGTCCGCTCCCCGGCCGCGCAAGAAGGTACGGGAGGGGTCGGGGGCCGTGGTCTGACGACGGCCGGGGCCGCTCTTCGGCCCGGCGACGCACAGGATGTGTCGCCGGGCCTTGGGGCGGGCCCGTACGGCAAGTCCCCATAAAACAAAGGGCGTTCGGCGCGCCCCGCCGCGTACCATCGTGCGACACGGATTTCTGCGCACGCGCAGCGCCGCGTGCCTGGGGGGCGGTATGGACGACGCGGGGGTAACGGAGTTCGGCGAGCTGTTCCGGCAGTTCCTCGACCAGATCGTGCAGCGTGAACAGCCGGACGAGACACGGGATCTGACGAAGCGTATCCAGGCGCACATGGGCGGCGATCCGTCCACCCTGCCGATCGTCAAAGGGACATACCCGGAGTTCGACCACCCCAATGTGCACCTCGCGCTGGATCGCTGGTTCACCACCCAAGGGCGCACCCACGAGCTGGTGGGCATCACCGGGATCGATCACCGCGGCCTGTTCTCCTTCTCCGAACTCATCGAGAACGCCCACCGCTACGACCGCTTCGTCCTCGGCTCGGTCGACTACCGCTACCTCCCCATCTCCCCGGACGAGGAGATGGCCTGCGTCAACACGGGCTTCTATCTCGGCACCGATGGCGCGGACCGCTTCGTGGTGCTGCTGCGCGGCCCGAACGACTTCGAGCGCGGCTCCGGCGTCAAGCTGGAAGTGCTCGCGCCCACCGAAGATGCCGGGCGCCGGATGCTGGCCGGGCTGGACGCGCTGATCCGCGAGCACAACATCTTCCGCGGCAAGATCCTCTCGTTGCAGCAGTCAGGGCTGGACGAGGGCATCGGGCCGTTCCGCTTCCACCCGCGGCCCGGTCTTCGCTCGGGCGACATCGTCCTGCCGAACGGGCTGCTGGACCGCGTGGAGCGCCAGGTCGTCGGGGTGGCCCGGCGGCGCGAACAGCTCAGCGCCCTCGGCCAGCACCTGCGCAGGGGGCTGCTGCTGTACGGGCCGCCGGGCACCGGCAAGACGCACACCATCCGCTATCTGCTGTCGCAGTTACCGGAGTTCACCGCCGTGGTGCTGTCGGGCGAGAGCATCGGGCAGATCGCGGCCGCCTGCTCGATGGCCCGCAAGCTCCAGCCCGCGCTGGTCATCCTGGAGGACTGCGACCTGGTCGCGGAGGCCCGCGACTACATCGAGGGCAGCCAGCCGCTGCTGTTCCAGGTCCTCAACGAGATGGACGGGCTGGGCGACAACGTCGATGTAGCGTTCCTGCTCACCACCAACCGCGCCGACCTCCTGGAGCCGGCCCTGGCCCAGCGCCCGGGCCGGGTGGACATGGCCGTGGAGATCCCTCTGCCCGACGAGGACGGCCGGCGCCGCCTGATCGCTCTGTACGGCTCCGGCCTGGACCTCCCGGCGGGCCTGGTCGAGGAGGTCGTCACCCGCACCGCGGGGACCACGGCGTCGTTCGCCAAGGAGCTGGTACGGCGCGCCGTCCTGCTGGCCGCCGAACGCGAGATCACCTACCTCCCCCAGCCGGTGGACGTACGGGAGGCCCTCGACGAGCTGCTCTCCGACCAGGACACACTGACCCGCCGCCTCCTCGGCGTCCGCGGCACCGGCCAGGACGAGGAGCCCGCCGACGACGATGACCCGCCCGCCCCGGCCTGATCGCGGACGGTCCCGCCCCGCCGCGCACGGCCCCCGCGGCTGCGACGCCGTTCAGTCGCTCGCCCGCCCCTCCTTCGCAGCCGTAGCGTCCGCCGGCTCGACGCGGCGCAGGCGGCGAGGAGTCGGCGCATACGGAGATTCGCCCGAGCAGCAAGGAGCGATCTGGTCTTCGCCGCCCTCCCCGCCGTTCGCGCGGGTAAGCACCGCATCACTCGCACGGGTGGCCATCGTTCAGGTTCAGGTGGTTGGCGTTGAAGGTGGCGCGGAAGTGGCGGTCGTGGGAGACCACGACCAGGGCGCCTTCGTATTTGGTGAGGGCTTCTTCCAGTTCTTCGACCAGGGCGAGGGAAACATGGTTCGTGGGTTCGTCGAGGACGAGGAGGTCGGCCGGGCGGGTCACCAGGCGGGCCAGTTCCAGTCGCCGCTGCTGTCCCGCGGAGAGGGCCGCGACCGGGACGGCCAGGTCTTCCTCGCGGAACAGGCCGAGGGAGAGCAGCGCGTCGGCGTGGTCGTCCGGCGGCCCCGGCAGGCCTGCGGCGAAGGCGGTCAGCAGGGGGTGGCGGGGCGGTGTCGCGGGCAGTTCCTGGCGGAGGTAGCCGACGCGGCCCGTGCGGCGTACGGTGCCCGCGTCCGGTCGCAGATCGCCGGCCAGCACCCGCAGGAGGGTGGTCTTGCCCGCGCCGTTGGGCCCCGTCACCAGCAGCCGCTCACCGGCCTCGATGGTGAGGGCGGGCAGGTGCAGGCGATCGCGCACGGCGATGTCGGTCAGTACGGCGACGGGTTCGCCGGTGGGAGCGGCGGGATGCGCGGTGGTGTCGGCCGTGCGGGATGCGGTGGGCAGCTCGGCGGTGAAGCGCAAGGGGGCGGGCGGCGCGGGGACGGGGTCGGCCCGGAGCCGGGTCAGCCGCTGCCGGGCGGCCCGTACCCGGCCGGACAGTTTCGCCTCGTGGGAGCGCCGGTGCTTGCCGAAGCCCTCGCCGGGGTCCTTGCCGGTGGCGGCCAGCCGCTTTCCGGCAGCGGCGAGCAGGTCGCGGGTGTCGGCGACCTCGGTCAGCCATTCCAGGTGTTCCTGCTCCCAGCGGCGGCGGGCCGCTGCCTTCGCCGCCCGGTAGCCGTCCCAGCCGTCGCCGTAGCGGCTGACGGCACGCCGGTCCCGGTCCACTTCGAGGATCGTGGTCGAGATCCGGTCCAGGAAGGCCCGGTCGTGGGTGACGGCGACCACCGTGCCGCGGTGTGCGCGCAGGTGGTCCTCCAGCCAGGCGGTGGCCCGGTGGTCGAGGTGGTTGGTGGGCTCGTCCAGCAGGAGCAGTTCGGGCGCGGCGGCGAGCACACAGGCCAGGGCCAGCCGTGACTGCTCGCCTCCGGAGAGTGTCCCGATGGCGCGGTCGCGGGTGATGTGGCCCAGCCCGAGGCCGTGCAGCGCCGCGGCCACACGGGTGTCGGCCCGGTATCCGTCGCGCTCCTCGAATGCGGCCAACAGGTCGCCATAGGCGGCGAGTTCCTCCGCTGTCGCGGTCGCCAGCGCCGCTTCTGCCGCGCGCATCCTGGCTTCGAGGTCGCGCAGCTCGGCGAGGGCACCGTCCACGGCGTCCTGAACGGTGTGCCGGGGATCGAGGTCCATGGTCTGGGCGAGATATCCCCTACCGCCGGGAAAGGCGACGGTGATCTCGCCGGTGTCCGGCTTCTCGGCGCCGGCGATCAGGCGCAGCAGGGTGGATTTCCCCGAGCCGTTCTCTCCGATCACGGCGACTTTCTCGCCGGGGCGCACGGTCAAGGACACCTGGTCCAAAACGGAACGGTCGCCGTACGCCTTGGAGACGTCTTTGATGGTCAATTGAGCGCGGTGGCGCATGAATATCCCTGGGTGTACATGCCCCTGGCCGTGCAGACACACAGCGGGGCGGGCTTCTCTCGGATCCGGGCAGCGCGGACGGAAACGTCACGCGCGCAGGGCACGAGCCGGGCGCAGGGCAGCGCGCGGCCTCAGCGGGCTGTGCCCGCGCCCCGGATCAGAGAAAGAAGTAGTACGAACCCATGTCAGCCATGGTAAACGGCTCACCGGTGATCTCTCCACCCCCTTTTTCCTGGGCCCGGGAAGACCGGGGTCGGAGAGGAGGCCGGAGAAGCGACGGCTACCGCACGTCGACGCGCGCTTCTTCCTCGCGCGGCGCGTCAGGACTGGTGGTCGCGGTACGTACCCGGCGTGTGCCCGAAGGCGCGGCGGAAGACGTCGATGAACGCGCTGGTGGAGGACCAGCCGCAGCGGTGGGCCACGGCGGTCACCGGGGTGTCGTCGGCCAGCAGCTGCAGGGCGCGGTAGAGGCGCAGCTGGGTGCGCCACTGGGGAAAGGTCATACCGAGATCCGCGCGGAAGAGGCGGGTCAAGGTGCGTTCGCCCGCGCCGACTTGGGCGCCCAGGGCGGCGAGGCTGCGCTGGTCGGCGGGGTCGTCGCGGAGGATCGCGCAGACCGCCGCGAGCCGGGCGTCGGTGGGGGCGGGCAGGTGGACGGGCTGCTGCGGTGAGGCGCGGAGCCGGTCGAGCAGGACGGCGCGCAGGCGGTGCCGCTCGGGGCTGTCGTCGCGCGGCTCACGGGTGAAGGCCACGATCAGTTCGCGCAGGAGGGGATCGACGGCCAGGACGGTGGGGGTGCTCAGGCCCAGGGGGTTCTCGGTGGCGGGCAGGCCCACCAGGTGCAGGTCGAGCCGGCCGTGGGCGCGGTGGGCGTGGACGGTTCCCGCGGGCACCCAGATGGCGCGGGTGGCCGGCGCCACCCAGGTCCCCGCGTCCGTGGTGATGGCGAGCACACCGCGGCCCGCGTAGACGATCTGGTGGTCGTCGTGCCGGTGGGCGTCGATACTCGCCCCTGCGGCCAGCTCTTCGACGCGGGTGGGGGCCACGGGCTGATGGCGGATGTTCGGCATTGCTTGGCAATTTATCGGAAGCGGGACACAGTTGGCGCTCGCGACGATCGGGGTGTGCCAACGAAGCCGGAACAGTCAGCGACGTCAAAGAAGCCGGAGACATCGGATACACCGGAGACGTCGGAAACATCCCAACAGCCAGGTCAGGCAGGTCGGTCAGGGCGATCAGGCCGGTCAGCAGCGCCGGGGAAGGCGGGCAGGCCCGGCGGCAGGCCCCTGGTGCTCCTCTCCGTCGGACACGCCTGTGTGGACGTCTACCAGGGAGCGGTGGCCGCGCTCGTCCCGTTCTTCGTCGCCGAACGCGCCTACACCTACGCCGCGGCCTCCGGACTGGTCCTCGCCGCGTCCCTCCTCTCCTCGGTGGTGCAGCCGCTCTTCGGCGCGCTGACCGACCGGTGGAGGATGCCGTGGCTGCTGCCGGTGAGCACCGCGGTCGGCGGCCTGGGCATCGCGCTGAGCGGTGTCGGCGGCTCGTACGCCCTCACCCTCGCGGTCATCGCGCTGTCCGGGGTGGGCGTGGCGGCGTACCACCCCGAATCCGCCCGGGTGGCGCGCGCCGCCAGCGGCGGCAGCCACACGGGGATGGGCTGGTTCTCGCTCGGCGGCAACATCGGCTTCGCGGCGGCCCCGCTCATGGTCACCGCCGTCGTCGCCACCGGCGGTCTGCGGGCCACTCCCCTGCTGGTGATCCCGGCCGCGGTGGGCACTGTGCTGTGCCTCATGGCGCTGCGCGCGATCAAGGGCTCCGGCGCCGTCGCGTCCCGGGCGAGGGCCGGGCGCGGCACCGATGACCTGCCCTCCTTCCTGAAGCTGTCGCTGGTCGTGGTCTGCCGTTCCATCGTCTTCGTCGGGCTGAGTGCGTTCGTCTCGCTGTACGCGCAGCAGCGGGTGGGGGGTGAAGCCGCGGGCGCCGCCGCGCTGTTCGTGCTCTACCTCGGCGGGGCGGTGGGCACCGTATTGGGCGGCAAGCTGGCCACTCGCTGGGGGCGCAGCGGCGTGGTGCGCTGGTCGTACGCGGTGACGGTGCCGGCCGTCGCCGGGGTGATCTGCGTCCCGGGTCCCGCGCTCTACCTGTTCGTGGCGCTGACCTCGGCCGGCCTGTACGTGCCCTTCTCGCTCCAGGTCACCCTCGGCCAGGACTATCTGCCCAGCCGGGTCGGCACCGCCAGCGGGGTCACCCTGGGGCTGACCGTCAGCATCGGAGGCATCGCCAGTCCGCTGATCGGGGCCGCGGCGGACGCCACCTCGCTGCAGACCGCGCTGGCCCCGTTGATCGCGCTGCCCGCGCTGGCCTGGCTGCTCGCCCGCGGACTGCCGGAGCCGGCGATGCCGGTGCAGGGGCCGGGTACGGGTCCAAGTCCGGTTTCAGGTACGGGCCCGGCCGCGCCGTAACCGGTGCGGCCCGTCCGCACACAGCGGCCGCGGATCCGCCGACGTGCGAAGGACAGCGGATCCGCGGCCTGTTGCCCGCCATGGGGGTGGGCCCTAGGGGGACGGTAAGCCCGCCGCTGCCCCGGCGCGAGCGGAGCCCGCGAACGGACCCCGCACAGCGAGCCCTGCGACCGGGCCCGTTAACAGGACCGCACCGGCCCCCCGTTACCGCGTTACCGCCTACCGCCCTCCCAGCATCCGTTGCACCACCCGCCCCGTCGCCCCGCCGTCGTCCAGGTCGCAGAACTCCGCGCGAAAGGCCGCCCGCGCCGGTGCGTACTCCTCGGCGAGGCGGTCGGCGGCGCGTACGGCGACCACCAGGCTCCACGCGTCGCGCAGCAGCGGCCCCGGCGCCTTGGCCTCGAAGTCGCAGGAGAAGCCGCGCAGGGTGTCGCGGTAGTGCTCCAGGTCGTGGGTGTAGAGCAGGATCGGACGGTCGGTGAGTGCGAAGTCGCAGATCAGCGCCGCGTAGTCGCTGATCAGGACGTCGGCGACGAGCAGCAGATCGGTGGCGTCGGGCCAGCGGGTGACATCGCGTACGAAGCCGTCGCGTACCCCGTCCCGCAGTTGTTCGGTCACCTTGTGGTGGCCGCGGACCAGCAGCACATGGTCGGCGGCCAGTTCGTGCCGCGCCTGGTCCAGGTCGATCCGCAGGTCGAGCTGGTAGCCGCCGTTGAACAGCTGCCGGTTCTCCCGCCAGGTCGGGGCGTACAGCACCACCTTCTTGCCCTCGGGCAGGCCGAGCCGGCGGCGGACCTCGGCGATCCGGGCGGGGTCGGGGGCGAGGAGGGCGTCGGTGCGCGGGGCGCCGGACTCCAGGACCTCTCCCCGGTATCCGAGCGCGCGCGTGAGGACCGGGGTGGCGAAGCTGCTGGGTGAGGCCAGCAGCGACCACTGGGCGCTGTCGTGGGCGAGGTCGGCCAGGACCTGCGGGCTGGTGTAGTAGTCGTGCAGGTAGTCGTGCCCGATCTGCTTGAGCGGGGTGCCGTGCCAGGTCTGCAGGACCGTCTGTCCCGCGCGGCGCTCGAACCAGCCGGGCACGGCGCTGTTGGTCACGAAGTAGCGGGCGCGGCCCAGCAGTTCGAAGGCTTCCAGGCTGCCGTGCTGGACCGGGCGCGCGGTCGGCGGCACCTCGGTGCGGCCGTCGCGTACGAGCCAGATGTGTTCCAACGGCTCGCCGCGGCGCACCAGTTCCTCGTGGACGGCGCGGGGCGAGTCGCCGTATCCGAGGCCGCCGAAGACGTCGTACACGACCGCATCGCGCAGGCGGGCGCGCCGTGCCGCCGGGTACAGCTCGTCGCGGCCTGTGCGCTGCCCGAAGCGGGACCGGTCCAGCGGCGCGAGCAGCGGCTCGGAGACGATCGCCAGGCGGTCGTGGTAGCGCGATGCGAGGTGCATACCGCGCCCGCGCACGGTGAACCGCGTCGGCGGGGCGGCGCGGGTCCGCTCGCCGATCTGCACCGGCGTCCCGCGGTCGACGCCGAGCAGCCCTGCCGTGCGGCCGCCCTCGCTCACCGGCCGTACGCTCGGCCACCAGCGTCCTGCGGGCAGGGTGGTGGCCCCGGCGTACGGCTCGGGCGGTACGGGCCGGAAGACCGCCTCGAACCGGCCGCCCGCCGCATGGATCGGATAGCTGTACTCCTCTCCGCGCCAGTTGTGCAGCACCAGTTCGTACGACGGCTCGGCGCTCTCCCCGGACGGCAGGCCGCCTTGCGCCGCGAGCGGGAAGACGCCGCCCAGGGTGAGCGTGCCCTCGGCGTCGGCGGTGGCACAGTCCACCAGCGGCGGCGGGGGCTGCATGCTGAACTGCAGGTACCCGCTGGGCGTGCGCTTGACGTAGACCGCGCGGTGCTCGTCGGGGCCGGGCAGGGGTACGGCCAGTCCGCTGAAGCCGCCCCGCTCGTCGTGGGCCAGCGCCAGCCGCTTGCCATCGCCCTTCAGGACGGACAGCAGCCATGGTTCGGGGCGCCACTGACCGGCGGACGGCGTGGCCGCGGGGACCGAGGCCAGGTCGGCGAGCGGGACGCGCGCCGTGAACGGCACGCCCCCGGCCACGGTCCGCCCCGTCCCCTGCCCCGCGGCCCCGATCTCCAGAGGGAAGGTCAGCACGTCCTTGGTGGTGTGGTGCTCGGCGCGCAGCGCGGCGCCCTCGCCGGGGTCGCGGGCCAGTTCGCCGTGCACTGCGAGGGTGGCCTCGTCCAGCGCCTGTACGTCCAGGACCCGGGCGCGCACGGTCTCGATCCGCAGCCGGAAGCCGCTGCCGGTCGCCGACGGCAGCATGCGTACGTCCGGCGCGACCCAGTGGGCGGGCGGGGTCTGGGCGCTGCCGTGGTCGCCGCCGAGCAGCCGCGCCTGGTAGGGCACGGTGAGGTCCTTGACGACGACAAAGGCCTCCCAGATGCCGTCGCGCCAGGCGCCGTCCTGCTGGAGCAGGCTCGGGTCCAGCACGGCCGTGAAGCCCGCCAGGTCGGCGCTGCGCAGGGCCTGGCCGGTACTGACGGTGGCTTCGGGAGCGGTGGTGGTACGCGCCCGGAGCACCACTTTCCGCTTGGTCTCGGACTCCCGGAACACCAGCTTCTTGCGGGCCCGCAGACGGTGCTCGGCGCCCAACTGGTCGACGAATGCCCACCCTTTGAGCAGCAGCTTTCCGCGCGTCCAGGCCACCTCCTCCAGTTGGCTGCGCATTTTCAGCTCGCGGTGGCTCAGCCGCAGCAACGACGGGGGAACCTCCGGGCGGCCGGACAGAAAGGGGTAGTCGGCCTTCGGCTCGGTCAGTCCCTTGACCGGAATTCCGTACCAGTTCTTCCGCTGGTGTTCGAGCAGGGCCAGGAAATCCTGGATCCGGCCCTCCCGGGCGAAATACGCCTTGAGCTTTTCCGGGACGGTCAGTTCGGCCCAGGCCCCGGTGCCGATCTCGCGGACGAGGGCGCCCACATCACGGACGAACGCCGCGCGGAAGTCGTCGGCGCCGTCCGGCACGTACTTGTAGATGAGCGGAAGCTCCTCGGTGAGGACGTTGTGGTCGTAGTCGCACAGATAGCGGGCGAACTCCGGCCCCGGCCGCGCCCGCAGCGCGGCGCGCACCAGGCGGATGGAGGTGACGCGGTCGGTCAGGGAGCGCGGGTCGGTGGAGCGCTGGGTGATGGAGCGCTCGCCGGTCTCGCGTACCCGCCAGTGGTAGACCACGTCGCCGAGGACGTCCACGCTGGAGGCGAGGTAGTGCGCGGGAATGCTGACCGGGGCGTCCTCATAGAGGATGCCCTCGGGGTAGGCGAAACCGTGCCGGTCCCAGAAGGTCCGCCGGTAGACCTTGTTCCAGGCGGTACGGTCCGTGATCAGCGGCTTGAACCGGGAGATGTGCGTGCGCAGCCGGGTGGTGGCGAACGCGGTGCGGTGCCCCCAGGACTGATGGCTGCCGACCGAGCGGAAGCGCAGCACATTGCCCGCGGCGAAATCCGAACCCGTCTCGTCCAGCGTCCGCACCATGAGGCGGTAGGCGTCCGGCGGGAGGATGTCGTCGCTGTCGACGAAGGCCAGATATTCGCTGTCGGGGGAGATCTCCCGGGCACCGGCGTTACGGGCCTGCCCGAGCCCCTGATTCGCCTGCTGGACCAGCCGGAAGCGACTGTCCCGCTCGGTGAAGTTCTTGGCGATGGCGGCGCTGGCGTCCACCGAGCCGTCGTCCAGCAGGACGACCTCGAAGTCCTCGAAGGTCTGGGTGGCGAGGGATTCCAGGCACGCGTCGAGGTAGAGCTCGACGTTGTGCACCGGTACGACGATGCTCAGGCGCGGTGGCATGTGAGGGCCTCCAGCAGGGCAAAACTGGAATTGTCCCCTTAAGCCTGTACATGCCCGATCTGAATTCGCACGCCATGAGAGCCGTACCGCTCCCGGCCGCCCGCTCAGCAGCGGTCAGCGGCGCGCGTGTCCCGACAGCGCCACCCCTACGGCGAGCTGTGCCCCGGCCGTCGCGAGCAGGACCGCCATCGGCAGGGTCCAGCCCCGGGAGGCGCCGTGCAGCAGGCCGACCGCGAAGGGGCCGAGGGCGGCGACGAGATAGCCGAGCGACTGGGAGAGGCTCGACAGGGCGGTGGTCTGTGCCGCCGTGCTGCCGCTGCTGCCGATCACCGCGAGCACCAGAGGGAAGGAGCACAGCCCCAGCCCCACCAGCACCATCCACACCACGGGCAGCGCCAGCGGCGCGACCAGCAGGCCGAGGAACCCGCAGATCATCGCCGCGGAGATGAGCACGAACGCGGTCCGCAGCCGCCGCGGCGCACGGGCGAAGGCGAGCACGGCGAAGGTCGCGGGAATGCCCACGGCCTGCATGACCGCCAGCATGCCGCCCGCCGTGCCCTGGGACATGCCCTGGTCGGACAGGAGCGAGGGCAGCCAGCCGATCATCGCGTAGCAGTTCAGCGCCTGGAGCGCGAAGTACGCGGTCACCAGCGCGCCCAGCCGCGTACGGGCCATCGCCAGCGGCGAGACGTACTCCCCCGCGCCCGCCCGCGCCGCTTCGGCCCGCGCCCCCGGAGCCCCCACGAAGGCCCAGGTGGCGGTGGCGACGAGGGCCGGCAGCGCCCACAGCGCCAGCCCGAGGGAGGGCGAGCCCACAGCGTCGGCGAGCGGCACGGCCACGGCGGCGCCCAGCGTCGACCCCAGGGCCATCACGGTCGCGTAGAGGCCGGTCAGCAGCGCCACGCGGGCCGGGAAGTGGGTGCGCAGCAGGGTGGGCAGCAGCACATTGCACAGCGCCAGGCCCGACATGCCCAGGACGGTGCCGGCGAGCAGCGCCCAGGTGGCGGGGACGGCCCGTACGGCCAGCCCTGCGGTCAGCGCCGCCAGGGCCAGCAGCACCGTGCGCTCGGCGCCGTACCGCCGGGTGAGGATGCCGGTGCCCGCGCCGGCCGCGGCGAAGCTGAGGGTGGGCAGCGCGGGCAGCGCGGCGGCGGCCAGGGAGCCGAAGCCGAGGTCGGTGCGGAGGGATTCCAGCAGGGCGGCGGCGCTGCTGATGCCGAGGCGGAGGTTGAGGGCGATGAGCACCACGCCCGCCCCGGCGAGCCAGGCGGCGCGGGCACGGCGGGCGGGGCCGCTGGTGGTGAGGGGGGTGCGGGTCATGGCGTTCACGCATTAAAGGTAAGACGTCTGACCTTTTCTGCGCAACAGACATCCGATGATTCGATGTACGGTGAGGGCTGCGGAACGCACGGACCGCAGAGCCCGCCCAGCCCACGAAAGCCGGAGAGACCGCGATGCAACTGGAACCGGTGCGCCGCCCCTCGCTGTCCGCCGAGGTCATCGGCAGGCTGCGGAAGCGGATCGCCGACGGCGACTGGCCCGTCGGCTCGCGCATCCCTCCCGAGCCCGAGCTGATGGACCAGCTCCAGGTGGCCCGCGGCACGCTGCGCGAGGCCGTGCGCGCCCTCGCCCACGCCGGACTGCTGGAAGTGCGCCAGGGCGACGGCACGTACGTACGGGCCACCAGCGAGCTGTCCGGCGCGGTCAAGCGGCTCTACGGGGACCGGGCGGCGGACGAACTGCTCGAAGTGCGCGGGGCGTTGGAAGTCCTGGCGGCGCGGCTGGCCGCCACCCGGGCCACCGATGCCGAGCTGGACGGACTGGCGGACACCCTGGACCGCCGCGCCGCCGCCTGGCAGGCGCGCGACCTGGACGGCTGGGTCACGGCCGACTGGGAGTTCCACTCCGGCATCGCCGAGGCCGCGGACAACACGCTGCTCAGCGAGCTCTACCGCAATCTCGCGGAGCCGCTGCGGACCTCGATGGCGGCCTCCTGGGAGCTGCCCGGCTTCGCCGGCGCCTCGCCCGCCGGCCACGAGGGTCTGCTGCGCGCGCTGCGCGACCACGACGCGGACGAGGCCGCCCGCCAGGCGGGCGCCAACATCGCCGACACACAGGCCTGGCGCGATTCCGCCGCACCCGCGCCCGGCAGCGCGTGAGCTCACCGGGCGCGCCATAAGGGCCACCTTGCCCGCACCACCCCTCTTTCGTGCCCAACGTGATGGTTTTCCCTGCCACTTGGCGATCTTGAGGTGGCAGGATCGGCGCATGGAAAGAAACGCGGAGGGGGGCGACGGCACCGGGGCGCTCGTCGCCCGGGCCCGCGGCCTGTGGGAGGCGCTGGCCGCCGCGCCCGTCTCTTTCGGGCCCTCCGGTGGCGTACGGGTGGTCGCCGCGCCGGACTCGGCGCTGTGCCCGCCGTCCTGGGTGGGCATCGTGGTGCTGGGCCCGGGCGCGATCGTCACGGCGCCGGACCAGGAGGCGGCGCGGCGGGTGCGGCAGGCGGTGCGCGCGCTGCCGGTCGGCGCACTGACCCGTACCGACGCGATCGAGGCCGTACTGCCGGTGGCCGAGGTGCTGGGACCGGCGACGCTGGCGTACCTGTCCCGGGAGGACTTCCGGCCCGCGCCGGACGGTGCGCGGACCGGAGGGGTTCGGACCTACGGTGCGCGGAGCGTCGGGCAGCTCGCCCCGGGCCACGGCGGACTCCGTGCGCTCCTGGCCGCGGTGAGCCGGCAGGAAGCGGACGAGAGCGGCATAGCGGAGATCGACTCCCCTGTCTTCGTGGCGCGTGAGGGCGCCGCTGTGGTGGCCGCCGCGGGGTACCGGCTCTGGCCTGCCTCGACCGCGCATCTGTGCGTCCTGACGGCGGCGCACCGGCGCGGGCGCGGGCTGGCCCGGCAGGTGGCCTCCGCCGCGGTGGCGCACGCCCTCGCCGCGGATCTGCTGCCCCAGTGGCGGGCGCGCCCGCCCGCCTCCCGCCGGGTCGCCGCCGCGCTCGGCTTTCGTGAGCTGGGCAGTCAGCTCGGCGTCAAGCTCTCATGACGAAGAAGTAGCGAGCACGACAGCGGATGCGTCAGGTCCCTCGAGGACGGCGCGCGGCAGAGAGCATTGCGGGCGAATGCGCCAGGGTGGAACGCGCCGCACTTCGGCGTTTCGAGGAGATCTCCAGCGTGCCTCGAACGGGGTGTGGTGCCATGCGTGTACCGCCGGATTCCTCAATGCCAGCGGACACAGGCCCTGTTGGAGTACGACGGCCGTGCGCGATCCCCTACGAAAGGCGCCGGCCCGGCAGTGCGTCATAGGTGTCGGCCGGAAGGATCGGCAATGGCTCTCTTATGGCTCCGCCTTGTCCCCGCGATGAACGCGGAATCAACCGCCGCCCCGGAAAGGGAATCGGACCCGTATGCCAGGAGGTAGTCCGGGTCAGGGCCGCCCGTCGCGACAACGGTGTACGCGAGGGGCCATGCACAGTGAGCCGGTTTCCTTCCGGCTTCTTCGACGGATGTCCGTCGCCCATTTCGTCTGACGGCCACGGGCCGCGCAACGGCCCGTCGTGCTGCTCGTACGGAGTGAATCCACCTGGAGAAAGAGGTGAGCGCTCATGACAACTTTTGACGTGGAGCCCTGGGAGAGGAACGTCATCACCCACGCCAGCGACCGGCTCAACGGGCCGCGCGAGGCGTGGTGGTTCACCGGGAAACTCCCCTTTCCCGGCGAGTGTCCCGGAGTGGAGGAGAACGGCCGTATCACCTCGCTCCCGCTGCCCAACCTGGCCGAGTGCGACCGCGAGACGGTTCTCGACTACTTCGACAACTCCTGGGCGCTGCACGAGGTGCTGTTCGCGGGGCTGCAGGGCGCGGAGGCCTTCTACCGGCCGCCCGCCCACAACCTGCGGCACCCGATGATCTTCTACTACGGCCACCCGGCGGTGCTCTACGTCAACAAACTGCGCGTCAGCGGGCTGCTGGACGGCCCCGTCGACGCCTACCTCGAACAGGTCCTGGAGACCGGCGTCGACGAGATGTCGTGGGACGACCTGTCCAAGAACGACATGCTGTGGCCGTCGGTGGAGGAGGTGCACGCCTATCAGGGCAAGGTCCGCCGCCTGGTGCGCGACATCATCGCCGCGACGCCGTTCGCCGCGGAACTCGGCCGCCCCATCACCCAGGACGACCGCGCCTGGGCCCTCTTCCTCGCCTTCGAGCACAGCAGGATCCACCTGGAGACCAGCTCCGTCCTCATCCGCGAGCTGCCGCTCAGACTGGTCTCGGCGCACCCCGCCTGGCCCGCGCCCGCGCCGATGCGGCGCACCACCACGACCGGGCGGCCCGATCCCGGGGCGGTACCGGACAACCCCCTGGTCGTTTTCTCCGCCACGCGGGTGCGCCTGGGCAAGCCGGCCGACTTCCCCTCCTTCGGCTGGGACAACGAGTACGGGACGCGCACGGTGGACGTCCGCGGCTTCGAGGCGAGCAGCTGCCTGGTGAGCAACGGCGAGTACTACCGCTTCGTCGCCGACGGCGGCTACCGCAGGCCCGAGCTGTGGTCGGTGGAGGGGTGGGACTGGCGGGCCTTCGGCAACGTGAAATGGCCACGGTTCTGGGTGCCGGACGGGCCCAGCGGGCTGCACGCGTACCGGCTGCGCACCCTCTTCGACGAGATCGACATGCCGTGGGACTGGCCGGTGTGCGTCAACCACCACGAGGCGAAGGCGTACTGCACCTGGCGCGGCATCCAGGACGACCGCGGCTACCGGCTGCCCACCGAGGCCGAGCACCGGGTCATCCGCCAACTCCCCCTCTCCCCCGGCGTTCCGGACGACCTGGTGATGGACGCCGACGGCGCGCGGCTGCGCGAGAAGGGCATCAATCTCAACCTCGCCTGGGGCTCGGAGTCCCCCGTCGACCACGCGCCCGCCTCGCCCGCGGGCGTGCGCGACGCGGCGGGCAACCTGTGGGAGTGGTCCGAGGACACCTTCAACCCGCTGGAGTCGTTCGCCGTCCACCCCTATTACGAGGACTTCAGTACCCCCTGCTTCGACGGGAAGCACCACCTCATCCTCGGTGGCGCCTACGTCAGCACGGGCGACGAGGCGAGCCTGTGGGCGCGCTTCCACTTCCGGCCGCACTTCCTGCAGCACTCGGGGATACGCCTGATCGCACCGTCCCGGGACGCGGTGCCGCTCACCCCGGACACCACGCACAACACCGCGCAGGACACCACGAGTTCGCACCGGACCCAGGAGGCGCTCGACCGGCATCTGCTGATGCACTTCGGGAGCGCCGAGGAGACCTTCGGCGCCCCCGGCCATCTGCTCGCCCCCGCACACGGCTATCCCACGCGGCTGGCGCGGCTCCTGACCCGGGAGGCGAACCGGGCCGGGGCCGGGCTGCGCCGGGTGCTGGAGGTGGGCTGCGCCGTCGGCGCCGGCAGCTTCGCGCTCGCCGAGGCCGGGGTGCACAGCGTGATCGGCGTCGACCCCGATCCGCGGTACGTGGAGACCGCGCGCAGGCTCTCGCTCGGTGAGCCGGTGCCGTACGAGCGGGTGGAGCAGGGCGAGAGCGTGACCCCTCTGGAGGCGCGCGCACCGCTGCCCGCCCTCGGCTGCGCCGTGGAGTTCCAGGTCGCCGACGGCTCCCGGCTGCCCGCCGCGCTGGGCCGCTTCGACGCCGTGCTTCTGGCCGATCTGCTCGACCCGGTCGCCGATCCGGCGGCGCTGCTGCGGCAGTTCACCGACTCCGACCGCTTCCTGGCCACCGGCGGGCTGCTGCTCGTGGCCGGCCCCTGGTCCTGGCAGCCGGACAGCGCCCCGCCCGGCAGCCGGCTCGGCGGCCGCCTCCAGTCCCCCACCAGCGAGACCGCGCTGCGACAGCTGCTGGGGCAGGCGTTCGACCCGACAGCGGAGTCGGACGAACCGGGGGTGCTGCGCTACCACCGGCGGCGCTATGAGGTGTTCAGCGCGGACGTCTCGCTCTGGCGCAAGCGCTGAGGCCGTCCCGGGCGTGCCGGGTCGGTGCGCCCGGGAAGCCGCGCTGGGTGCCTCCCGGCACGTACGGTCGTAGATCTGCGGGCCGGTGGGGGCTTGGTCGCGCCCACGCGGCGGAGCCGCACATCGGCACGGCCCCGCGCCCCATACGGGGCTCGGAAGTGCACCGGACCAGGTCAGGAGGCCACCTCATGTCGGGACCGCGCCCAGGGCTCGAACCGCGGCCGGAGGAGATAGCGGCGATCATGGCGTCGGCAGGCGCCTTCGTCGCCGAGTTCATCGACTCGCTGGACCAGGCGCCCGCCGTCGATCTCGACACCTCGCACGAGGGCTGGGCGGGGCTGCTGGCCCCGCCCGGCGAAGGTCCCGGCGACTTCGACCGGCTGCTCGGCACGTTCGCCTCCGCCGCCTCACGGGCGGCGGAGACCGCAGGGCCGGGCTGTTTCGCGTACTTCCCCGGCGGGGGCCTGTTCGCCGCGGCCGTCGCCGACCTGCTGGCGTCGACCGTCAACCGCTACACCGGTGTCAGCTCCATGGCTCCCGCGCTGGTCGCCATGGAGGAGAGCGTGCTGCGCTGGCTGTGCGCGGAGTTCGCCCTGCCCGCCACCGCGGGCGGTCTGATCACCACGGGCGCCTCCACCGGCATGCTGTCCGCGCTGCTGGCCGCCCGTCAGGAACTGCTCGGTGACCCGCCGTGCTCCGGGACGGTGTACGTCAGCGAGCACACCCATCTCAGCGTGGCCAAGGCCGCCCGGATCGCCGGGTTCGCCGCGGACCAGGTGCGTACCGTGCCGGTCACCGGCGGCCACCGGATGGACCCGGAGGCGGCGGAGCGGCTGATCGCCGCCGACCGTGCGGCGGGGCGGCGGCCGTTCCTGCTGGTGGGGACGGCGGGCACCACGAACACCGGCGCGGTGGACCCGCTGGCCGCGCTCGCCGAGGTGGCCCGGCGGCAGGGGGTGTGGTTCCACGCCGACGCCGCGTACGGGGGCGGGTTCCAGCTCACCGACCGCGGCAGGGCCAAGTTCGCCGGCATCGAGCGGGCCGACTCCATCACGCTGGATCCGCACAAGTCGCTGTTCGTCCCGTACGGTTCCGGCGTCCTGCTCGTACGGCACACGCGCACTCTGCGGGCGGCCCACCGCGCCGACGCCGAGTACCTCCAGGACCTGGACCGGGCCGGGGAGCTGCCCGACTACGCCGACCTGGGCACCGAGCTGAGCCGCGGCTACCGCGGGCTGCGGCTGTGGCTCCCGCTGCATCTGCACGGTGTGGGCGCCTTCCGCGCCTGCCTGGACGAGAAGCTCGACCTGGCCCGGGAGGCGCACCGCCGGCTCACGGGCATCCCGCAGTTGGAGGCGCCCGCTCCCGAACTGACCGTCCTGACCTTCCGTGCCCGCGGCGGCGACGAGGTCAACCGCCGCCTCCTGGAGACCGTGCACGCCCACCAGCGCGCCTACCTCACCAGCACCCGTCTGCACGGCCGTCACACGCTGCGGCTGTGCGTCCTCAACCACCGCACCCACGGCGTCCACCTCGACCGCACGCTGAAAATCATCCGCGAGGCGACGCACGCCGTCACCCGCGGCGGCCCGCCCCGGAACGCCTACTGAGCGGACGCGTCCGGACATGAGGGAGGTGTGTCCAGGCCTGTGCGGCTCCTGAGTGCTCCGCCGGCCGTGCCGTGCGCCGTCCGAGGGCACGTCGTGGCTGGTCGCGCGGTTCCTGGCGCCCCCTTGGGGCCGGGTCGCCACGTACCGGACTGCGGCGAGGCGGCTTAGAGTCGGGGCATGGCTTCCGATGATGAGACCGCTCGCGTCGACACCTGGATCTGGTCCGTGCGTCTGACCAAGACCCGCTCGCAGGCCGCGGCCGCCTGCCGGGCGGGGCATGTGCGGGTCAACGGTGAGCGCGTCAAGCCCGCGTACACGCTCCGCTCCGGGGACGAGGTGCGCCTGCGCCACGCGGGGCGCGAGCGGATCGTGGTGGCCTCCCGCCTGGTACGCAAGCGCGTCGGCGCGCCCGTGGCCGTCCAGTGCTATGTCGACAACTCCCCGCCGCCGCCCGCCCCGATGGCCATCGCCCCGGTGGCGACGCGCGACCGCGGCACCGGCCGGCCCACCAAGCGCGACCGGCGGGAGATGGACCGCCTGCGGGCCCAGGCGGACCCCGCTGCGCCGGAGGGGTGAGCGCGCGGCGGGGCCTGTCAGTGGTGCGGCACCGCCGTGCCGGGCAGCGGCCGGGCTGCGCCGAACGGGCGCGCTCGCGCCTGTAGTTGGCGCTTTTCCGGAAGTGGGGTGAGCCGAAAAGAGCGGCGCCCGGCCGGTCTGCGCAGGAAGGGGCGACGGGCTCGTACGCGGCAGGGAGATTTCGTGGATCCGGGCGCGGCGGTGTGCCGCCTTCCGCGATCGTGGTGCCATGAGTTTGATGACCGAAGGCAGATCTCCCGGTCCTGTCCGGTTCTTTCTCGGGTGCGACCGGGTCGGATGCCGCAATCGCACCACGTTCGACCTCGTCATCGCCGAACCGGCACCGTCCATCGACGAGGACCTGTGGGGCCATACGCTGCACGAGGCCACCAGCGCGAGCCCGTACATCAGCGAACTGGGGTGGATCTACTACCAGGGGGACGGCTATTGGTGCCCCGAGTGCAACAACGGCGGCCCCGGAGAAAGTGGCGCGGGACCGGAGCCGGGATGACGCGCCGGTGAGTCGGGCCCGGCGCGGGGTGCCCCTACCCCGGCGCCGGCGCCCGCAGGGGTGCGGGCACCGGCGGCTCACCGCGGGGCGGCTCACTTCAGGGGCGCGATGGCCGTGGGCGCGTGGCCGGGTTCGGTGGCCAGTTCCTCCCACTCGTTCACGGCGCTGATGTCCGCCGTGGTGCTCATGGAGATATTGGTGATCCGCTCCAGGATCGCCTCGACGACGACCGGCACGCGGTGCTCGGCGGCGAGCTTCTTGGCCTGCTCGAAGGCCGCGCCCAGCTCGCTCGGGTCGGTGACGCGGATCGCCTTGCAGCCCAGCCCCTCGGCGACCTTGACGTGGTCGACGCCGTAGACGCCCAGCTCCGGGGAGTTGATGTTCTCGAACTCCAGGTTGACCTGGAAGTTGATGTCCAGGCCGAGCTGCGCCTGCCGGATCAGGCCCAGGTAGGAGTTGTTGACCAGGACGTGGACGTAGGGGATGCGGTGCTGGGCGCCGACCGCCAGCTCCTCGATCATGAACTGGAAGTCGTAGTCGCCGGAGAGCGCGACGACCTGGGCGCCCGGGTCGGCGGTGGCGACGCCGAGCGCGGCGGGGATGGTCCAGCCCAGCGGGCCCGCCTGGCCGCAGTTGATCCAGTGCCGCGGCTTGTAGACGTGCAGCATCTGCGCGCCCGCGATCTGTGAGAGGCCGATGGTGGTGACGTAGCGCGTCTGGGGCCCGAAGGCCTTGTTCATCTCCTCGTAGACCCGCTGCGGCTTCATCGGCACGTCGTCGAAGTGCGTACGGCGCTGCAGGGAGGCCTTGCGCTCCTGGCCCTGGAGGATCCAGTCGCTGCGGTCGGGCAGCTTGCCCGCGGCCTTGAGCTCGCGGGCGACCTCGACGAAGAGTTCGAGCGCGTCCTTGGCGTCGGAGGCGATGCCGTAGTCGGGCGCGAAGATCTTGCCGATCTGGGTGGGCTCGATGTCGACGTGGACGAAGGTACGGCCCTGGGTGTAGACGTCCAGCTTGTAGCCGGTGTGGCGGTTGGCCCAGCGGTTGCCGATGCCCAGGACGAAGTCGGACTCCAGGAACGTGGCGTTGCCGTAGCGGTGCGAGGTCTGCAGGCCGACCATGCCCGCGTTCAGCTCGTGGTCGTCGGGGATGGTGCCCCAGCCCATCAGGGTCGGGATGACCGGCGTTGCGGTCAGTTCGGCGAATTCCACCAGGAGTTCACTGGCGTCGGCGTTGATGATGCCGCCGCCGGCGACGATCAGCGGGCGCTCGGACTCCAGGAGCAGGCCAAGAGCCTTCTCTATCTGGGCGCGGGTCGCGGACGGCTTGTAGACCGGCAGCGGCTGGTAGGTGTCCGGGTCGAACTCGATCTCGGTGAGCTGCACATCGATGGGCAGGTCGATCAGGACCGGGCCGGGCCGGCCCGAGCGCATGAGGTGGAAGGCCTGCTGGAAGACGCCGGGGACCTGGGCGGCCTCCAGGACGGTGGTCGCGGCCTTGGTGACCGGTCCGGCGATCGAGGCGATGTCGACGGCCTGGAAGTCCTCCTTGTGGATCACATGGGTGGGCGCCTGGCCCGTGACGCACAGGATCGGGATGGAGTCGCCGATGGCGGAGTACAGGCCGGTGATCATGTCCGTGCCGGCCGGGCCGGACGTACCGATGCAGACGCCGATGTTGCCCGGGTGGGTGCGGGTGTAGCCCTCGGCCATGTGGGACGCGCCCTCGACGTGGCGGGCGAGGGTGTGCTGCACCCCGCCGGATGCCTTGAGCGCCGCGTAGAAGGGGTTGATCGCCGCGCCCGGCACACCGAACGCGTGGCTGACGCCTTCGCGCTTGAGGATCTCCACTGCCGCGCGGGCGGCTGTCATTCGAGGCATCGCGTACTCCTGCGTCGACGTGTCGGGGCGCGCTCCGGCCATCACCCGGAGAGCTTCGTTTCCGTATTGTGGAAATAATGTTTTGCTTTACGGAAGGAAGGTAGGACGCGGGGGTGCACGCGTCAAGGGGAAAGGGGTGCGGGGGCGAGCACCACGCACGGCAGGGCAGGGCAGGGCGACCGCCGCGCACACAGAAGAGGGACAGAAGGGGTACTTCGCTTCAATTGCGCGCAAGGGGTGGTCGCTTCAGCGCTCAGCACCTCAGACACAAGGCCCCGTTCGCACCGAACGGGGCCTTGCGGTCACTTCTTACGCGAAGACGCTGCTGGCGGCCCAGATCACCAGCACATAGCCGCCGCCCGCCACCACGACGAGCCCGGCCAGCCACAACAGCGCGGCGGCCGGCCAGGACACCTCGGCCGGCGGCTCGGGCGGCTCGACGGGGCAGCACTTCGAGCAGTGCGTGTCAGGCATGGCGGAAGAATCCTGCGGCGCCAAGAGTGATCACAAGCACGGTTTCAGGCCGATCCCTGTGGCGGGAAACGACTGTACGATGCACCTGCTCGCGCCAGCGCCCCAAATCCCATCAGAAAAGGGGCATTTGACACTCCCACCAGGTGAAGGCGGCCGCCCCGTGAACCAGTTGTCCCCCGCCCGCGCCCAGGAGGAGGCGGAGATATCCGCCCCGTCAGCCGCGCGCCGCGAGGCCGGTGGCGCCTTCGTGGCCGTGCTGGCCTTCGCCGGCATCGCCGTGTCCGTCATGCAGACGCTGGTCGTCCCGCTGCTCACCGAGCTGCCGCGGCTGCTGCACACCACGACCTCCAACGCGTCCTGGGTGGTCACCGCCACCCTGCTGGCCGGTGCGGTCGCCACCCCCATCATGGGCCGGCTCGGCGACATGTTCGGCAAGCGCAAGATCATGATCGCGGCGCTGTCGCTGCTCGTGGCCGGGTCGCTGATCTGCGCGGTGACCTCCGATGTGGCCGTCATGGTGGTGGGCCGGGCCGTACAGGGCGGCGCGATCGGCGCGATCCCGCTGGGCATCAGCATCATGCGGGACGAACTGCCGCCCAAGAAGCTGGGGTCGGCCATGGCCCTGATGAGTTCGTCGCTGGGCATCGGCGGCGCGCTCGGCCTGCCGGCCGCCGCCCTGGTCGCCCAGCACACCGACTGGCATGTGCTCTTCTACGCCGCTGCCGCAATCGGCGCGCTCGCCATCGCGCTGATCGCCAAAGCGGTGCCGGAGTCCTCGGTCCGCGCGCCGGGCCGGTTCGACGTGGTGGGCGCCGTGGGCCTGTCGGCCGGGCTGGTGGCGCTGCTGCTGCCCATCACCAAGGGCGGTGACTGGGGCTGGGCCGACCCCATGACGCTGGGGATGTTCGGCGCCGCCGCGGTGATCCTGCTGGCCTGGGGCTGCTACGAGGTACGCACCGACCGGCCGTTGGTGGACCTGCGCACCACCGCCCGCCGCCAGGTGCTGCTGACCAACCTCGCCTCGATCCTGGTCGGCTTCTCCTTCTACGCGATGTCGCTGGTCCTGCCCCAGCTGCTGCAGCTGCCCACGGCCACCGGCTACGGACTGGGCCAGTCGATGGTCGTGGCCGGGCTGTGCGTGGCGCCGATGGGCGTGGCGATGATGCTGGTCTCGCCCCTGTCGGCGCGTATCAACGCCACCCGCGGCCCGAAGGTCTCGCTGATGACCGGCCTGGTGGTCATCGGTGCCGGGTACGGCGGCGGGCTGGTGATGCTGGACGCCGTGTGGCAGGTCGTCGTCATCGCCACCGCCATCGGCGCGGGGGTCGGCATCGCGTACTCGGCCATGCCGACGCTCATCATCGGTGCCGTACCGCCCTCGGAGACCGGCTCGGCCAACGGGCTGAACACCCTGATGCGGTCGATCGGCACCTCTGCCTCCGCCGCCGTGGCAGGCGTGATCCTCGCGCACAACACCACCCCTCTCGGCCCGCTCGACCTGCCCGACATGGCCGGATTCCGGACCACGTTCGCCGCCGCGTGCGCCGCGGCGGTGCTCGGCCTGGCGGTCGCCTTCTTCCTTCCCGGACGGCAGCGGAGCGCGCCCCCGGCCGCACCGCAGCCGCAGGACGCGCCCGGCACGCCCGCCCCGGAAGTCCTCTCCGACTCCCCCGCGCCCGGCCGGGTCCTGCGCGGCCGGGTACTCGGCCCCGACGGCGCCGCACTCGCCGACGCGGCGGTGACGCTGATCGACTCCGCTGGCCGCCAACTGGGCCGTGCGCTGAGCGAGTTGGACGGCGGCTACACCCTGCACGCCCCCGACGCGGACACCTTCGTCCTGATCGCATCGGCCGCCGCGCACCAGCCGCGGGCGCTCACCGTCCAGGCCTCCGACGGCTCACTCGACCGCGATCTCGTGCTCTCCCGCGGCCCGGGTGTCAGCGGGTCCGTACGGTCCGCCGACGGCGAGGCGCTGGGCGGCGCCGCGGTGAGCGCCATCGGCCCCGACGGCGAGGTACTGGCCTCGGCGGTGAGCGACGCCAAGGGCGCCTTCGCGCTGCCGGACCTCGCGCCCGGTACCTACGCGGTGACCGTCGCCGCGCCCGGCCACCGCCCGCACACCTCCCAAGTGCGCGTCACTGAAGGGTCGTTCATCCGGGTGAACGTGGAGCTGCGCCCCGTGCGCCGGGTCCGCGGCACCGTCCGCGACCGCGCGGGCCGGCCGGTGGCCGACGCCCGGGTCTCCCTGCTGGACGCGGCGGGCGACGTGGTGGACCGCACGGTCACCGGCGAGGACGGCCGGTACGCCTTCCACGACCTCACCGCCGACCACTACACCCTCGTCACCGCCGGATACGCCCCACTCGCCACCCCCGTCACCGCCCCCGCCGCCCCCGCTGCCACCCCGCACGTCGATGTCCTCCTGACCCACCAGGACGGCACGCATGACCCCCGCTGACCGCACCGGCCGCATACCGGGCGCCACGGCCGGGGAACCCGTTCGCTTCCGTGACACGGGCGCCACCTGGATCTCCTTCACCGACGAGATCTGGGTCCGCTGCCCGCGGTGCGCGGGCCGCGCCACGGTCCTGCCCTCCCCCACGGACGTACGGGCCGCCGCGGCCTTCCGCGCCCGCCGCCTGATCTGCCCCTGCGGCCATCGGGCCGAAGGTCCACCGGGCACGCTCGCCCGTCAACCCTCAGCCGCCGCACAGGAGTTGGATCCCCGCCTCGGGCTGTCCCTGTGGCTGCGGGCCGACTGCGCCGGCCACGTCCCGTGGGCGTACAACCCGCGGCACCTGTCCTATCTGCGCGCCTATGTCGCGGCCGACCTGCGCACGGACCAGTACGGCCCCGACATCAGCACGTACTGCGGCGCGACCCCGGCCCACCGCCTCCCCGCCTGGATGAAGCAGGCCGGGCACCGCACCCGCGTCCTGCGGACCATCGACCGGATCGCCGCAGCCCGATGCGCTTCCGAGCCCCCACAAGGGACGCGGGGAACTTCGCGACCAGCCCCCACCTGCCCGCGGTTTCACGACCGCGCTCCCCGCCGAGAACGCCTCGCAGACGGGCCAACAGGGCCTCGGTCGGGCGCGCAGGGTGCGCGCGGAGCGCGGGGACGGCGCGCGGACGGAGGGCACGCTCCGGCAGCGGCTTTGTGATCGTCACACCCGGAAAGCATCAGGGTATGTCCATCTATCAAATCTCCTGCCCCGCACGTCTGTTGTTCCTGGATGCCGAGATCGCCGAGCTGAAGAAGATCAAGAATGGTGGGTTCCGGATCGAGCGGTCCTTGTGGTGCTCGCTGGAGGCCGGGCACGCGGGGCTGCACCATGTCTATACGCAGGCGCTGAAGGGGACCGCGGAGTACCCTCCGTGCAACTTGTGGACACGCTGGCCCGAGGACGACGAGTACGGGCCGCTGCGCGAGACGCTGGTGCTCCCCCGGTGCCCGGTGACCTTCCTGGAGGGGCTGGTGGAGGCCGAGTGCTGCGGGCTGCCGCTGGGGCACGAAGGGCGGCACGGTTTCGAGTTCGGGCCGCCGCTGACGGAGGCCGATCTGCCCCCTGAACTTCCGCTGCCGCCGCGCCCGTTGGGCCCTTGGGTGGAGGAGTAGCGAGCACGGCGGCGACGGGACGGGGCGCGGGCGGCCGCGCCCCCGCCGCCTGCCGTCAGCGGATGGGCACACCCGCGAGCGTACGGGCGATGACCAGGCGCTGGATCTCGCTGGTGCCCTCGAAGATCGTGTAAATAGCTGCATCCCGGTGCATGCGCTCGACCGGGTACTCGCGGGTGTAGCCGTTGCCGCCCAGGATCTGGATGGCCTGCGCGGTGACCTTCTTGGCGATCTCGCTCGCGAAGAGCTTGGACATGGAGCCCTCCGCGGAGGTGAAGGGCTTGCCGGTGGTGGCCATCCAGGAGGCGCGCCAGACCAGGAGGCGGGCGGCGTCGATCTGGGTGCGCATGTCCGCCAGTTGGAAGGCGACGCCCTGGTTGTCGATGATCGGGCGGCCGAACTGGGAGCGGGTCCTGGCGTACTCCAGGGCCTCCTCGTAGGCGGCGCGGGCGGTGCCCACCGCCATGGCGCCGACCGCGGGGCGGGAGGCCTCGAAGGTGGCCATCGCGGCGTTCTTCACGCGCTCGCCGCCGCCCGCAGCGGCCCGCTCGCGGGCCCTGGCCAGGCGCTCGTCCAGCTTCTCCTTGCCGCCCAGCAGGCAGTTGCCGGGGACGCGTACGTCCTCCAGGACGACCTCGGCGGTGTGCGAGGCGCGGATGCCGTGCTTCTTGAACTTCTGACCCTGGGACAGGCCGGGGGTGTTCGGCGGGACGATGAAGGAGGCGTGGCCCTTGGAGCCGAGCTCGGCGTCGACGACCGCGACGACGACGTGCACATTGGCGATGCCGCCGTTGGTCGCCCAGGTCTTGGTGCCGTTGAGCACCCACTCGTCCTTGGCCTGGTCGTAGACGGCGCGGGTGCGCATCGCGGCGACGTCGGACCCGGCGTCCGGTTCGGAGGAGCAGAAGGCGGCGAGCTTGACGTCGTCGGCGTCGCCGTACATCTGGGGTATCCAGGTGCCGACCTGCTCCTCGGTGCCGTTGGCGATGACGCCGACGGCGGCCAGGCCGGTGCCGACGATGGACAGGCCGATGCCCGCGTCGCCCCAGAAGAGCTCCTCCATGGTCATGGGGATGCCCAGGCCGGTGGGGTCGAAGAACTGCTGGGCGTAGAAGTCGAGCGAGTACAGGCCGATCTTGGCGGCTTCCTGGATGACGGGCCAGGGGGTCTCCTCGCGCTCGTCCCACTCGGCCGCGGCCGGGCGCATGACGTCCGCCGCGAACCCGTGGACCCAGTCGCGGACCTCCTTCTGCTCGTCGCTCAGCTCCATCGTGAACTCGGCCATGACCCCTCCAGCGCTGCGGACACTCCACCTGTTACTTTCGGTAACCCGAGTCTGTTACCGGCGAGTAGCGGCTGTCAACTCCTCAGGGTGTCCAATTCGCCACGCAGCGCGGGTGTTACGTTGCGCAAGCTGTACGGATTCACGAGGGCGGGGAGCACGACCATGGACAGCACGCAGGACACCGGACGCGGACACGGCGCGAGCGAACGGCGGCGCAAGGAACTCCTGGAGGCCGCCGACCGGGTCGTGCTGAGGGACGGCCCCGGGGCGTCGATGAACGCCATCGCGGCGGAGGCCGGCATCACCAAGCCGATCCTGTACCGGCACTTCGGCGACAAGGGCGGGCTCTACAGAGCGCTGGCCGTACGACACACCGACGCGCTGCTGGACGGTCTGCGCTCCGCGCTGGACTCACCGGTGCCGCGCCGCGAGCGGGTCGAGGCCACCTTGGACACCTACCTGGCGGCGATCGAGGCGCGGCCGCAGGTCTACCGCTTCCTGATGCACCCCGCCGACGAGGGCCAGGCCACCGACACCGCCGACAAGGGCTTCGACGTCGGGCGGCACTCCGCCCCGCTGCTGCGGCGCCTCGGCGAGGAACTGGCCAAGGTGATAGGCGAACGGGTCGATCTGGGGCCGGAGACCGAGGAGACCGCGCGGGTGTGGGGGCACGGCATCGTCGGGATGATGCACGCCGCCGGCGACTGGTGGCTGCGCGAACAGCCCTTCCCGCGCGCCCAGTTGGTGCAGTGCCTGGCCGATCTGCTGTGGGGCCGGCTGGCCGCCGCCGGCGACCGGGTGGGCGGCCCCGGCTTCTGAGCCTCGGCCGCTGAGGGCCCTTGGGCCGTACCTCTTCGGGGTACGGCCCCGGGCACCGACGGGCGCCGTTACGCCCCTTGCCGCTCGGCCCAGGGCGCGCGGGCCGCCGCGCGCAGGGTCCGGCGGCGCCGCAGGCCGGTGAGACGGTCGGTGTACAGGCCGCCCTCCAGGTGGTCGCACTCGTGCTGGAGGCAGCGGGCGAAGAAGCCGGTGCCCGCGACGGTCAGCGGCGCTCCGGTGCGGTCGAAGCCCTCGACCACCGCATGGTCGTAGCGCGGGGTGGCGGCCTCCAGGCCGGGCAGGGACAGGCAGCCCTCCGGGCCGCGCACGGTGATGCCGTCGGCCTCCACCAGGCGCGGATTGACGATGTGCCCGAGGTGGCGGCGGTCCTCGTCGTCGGGACAGTCGTAGACGAACACCCGCAACGGGACGCCGATCTGGTTGGCGGCCAGCCCCACGCCACCGGCGGCGTACATCGTCGCGAACATGTCCTCGATCAATTGCGCCAGGTCGTCGTCGAAGGCGGTGACCTGTGCGCAGGGTGCGCCGAGAACCGGGTCGCCCAGCAGTCGCATGGGGCGTGGGCTGCCAGAGCTGCCGGGGATCGAGCGGTGTCGCATGCGGCAAGCGTACGGTTTGCCCGCGGGCGGGGCCGCGCCGCCACCGGCTCGCTCGGCACCGCGCGCAACCAGTGGCACGGTCAGCAGGCACGTGCCCGTCGTACGCGCACGCACGCGTACGGTGCCGCGCCGCCCGCCGTTCCCCCCGTGGGACGTGCGGTATGTCACGGCACGGGGCGTTGCGCAGCGGGTGGCGGGGTGCGGGGCCGCCTCCGGATCTCGATAGGCTGATCCCCGACCGTAGCCTCCGGCCGGTGATCGGCTGCCCTGGGGGCGTCCCACCGGCGGGCCCCAAGGGCGGGAGGGCGCCGGATGCAAGGAGGAACTAGGACGATGGCAGGCAACACGGAGCCGCTGTCGGCGCGTGCCAAGCTGGCCGTGACGGCGGGCAAGGCCGCGGCGGCGGTGTCGCGCGCGGCGGGCCGCGGCAGCGGATCGGTGATCGGTGGCAAGGTAGCGCTCAAGCTCGACCCCGACCTGCTGGCCCGACTGGCCCGGCACCTGGACGTGGTCCTGGTGTCGGCGACCAACGGCAAGACGACGACGACCCGGCTGATCGCCGAGGCGCTGCGGGCCAGCGGCCCGGTGGTCTCCAACGCGCTGGGCGCCAACATGCCCGCGGGGATCACCTCCGCGCTGGCCGGCGGCTCGGACGCGCGCTACGGCGTGATCGAGGTCGACGAGAAGTACCTGGCGGGGGTGGCCCGGGATGTCACTCCCAAGGCCATAGCGCTGCTGAACCTCTCCCGCGACCAGCTCGACCGCGCCGCCGAGACGCGGATGCTGGCCGAGAAGTGGCGCGAGGGCCTGGCCGGCACCAAGGCCCTGGTGATCGCCAACGCCGACGACCCGCTGATCGTGTGGGCGGCCTCGTCGTCCCCGAACGTGGTGTGGGTCGCGGCCGGCCAGGAGTGGAAGGACGACGCCTGGTCGTGCCCCTCCTGCGGTGGTGTGATGCAGCGCCCGGGCGAGGACTGGTTCTGCGGCGAGTGCGGTTTCCGCCGCCCCACGCCCAGCTGGGCGCTCTCCGGCGACCATGTCCTGGACCCGCACGGCAGCGCCTGGCCGATCCGTCTGCAGCTGCCGGGCCGGGCCAACAAGGCCAATGCCACCACCTCGGCCGCGGTGGCCGCGGCCTTCGGTGTACCCCCGCAGGTGGCCCTGGAGCGGATGTACGGGGTCCAGGCGGTGGCGGGCCGCTATGACGTGGTCACCTTCCTGCAGCGCGAACTGCGGCTGCTGCTGGCCAAGAACCCGGCCGGCTGGCTGGAGACCTTCTCGCTGATCGACCCGCCGCCCACCCCGGTGATCCTTTCGGTCAACGCCCGCGGCGCCGACGGCACCGACACCTCCTGGCTGTGGGACGTGGACTACACGCGCCTGGCCGGGCACCCGATCTTCGTGATCGGCGACCGCAAGCTGGACCTGGCGGTGCGCCTGGAGGTCGCGGGCCTGGAGTTCCGGGTGTGCGACAACGTGGACGAGGCCGTGCAGTCGGCGCCCCCCGGCCGTATCGAGGTCATCGCCAACTACACCGCATTCCAGGACCTGCGCCGGCGCGTGGGCAACTGACCGGGCCCCGCGGCATCCAGGCTTTCAGGACAAGGACGAGTGAGCATGAGTGACAACAGCCTGCGTCTGGTGTGGGTCTACCCGGACCTGCTGAGCACGTACGGGGACCAGGGCAACGCGCTGGTGGTCGAGCGCCGGGCGCGCCAGCGCGGACTGGACGTCCAGCGCGTGGACGTCCGCTCCGACCAGCAGATCCCCACCTCCGGCGACATCTACCTGATCGGCGGCGGCGAGGACCGCCCGCAGCGCCTGGCGGCCGAGCGGCTGCGCCGGGACACCGGTCTGAACCGCGCGGTCTCCAACGGCGCGATCGTCTTCTCGGTGTGCGCCGGCTACCAGATCCTGGGCAAGGAGTTCATCAACGACCTGGGCGAGCGCGAGCAGGGCCTGGGGCTGCTGGACGTGGTGAGCACCCGCGGCGAGGGCGAGCGGTGCGTGGGCGACGTACTGGCCGACATCGACCCGCAGTTGAACCTTCCGCCGCTGACCGGCTTCGAGAACCACCAGGGCGTGACCCACCTGGGGCCGACCGCCCGCCCGTTCGCGAAGGTACGGTTCGGCAAGGGCAACGGCGTCGGCGACGGCTACGAGGGCGCGTGGAACGACACCGTCTTCGGTACGTACATGCACGGCCCCGTGATGGCCCGCAACCCGCACATCGCCGACCTGCTGATCAAGCTGGCGCTGGATGTGAACGCGCTGCCGCCGGTGGACGACCGCTGGTACGAGGCGCTGCGGCAGGAGCGGATCGCCGCCGCAACTCAGCCCGCCTAAGGGAAAATTGGGGCCACTTGGTCCCGTTATGCACCATTCGGACGCCCGCGGTCTCGCACCGCGGGCGTCCGTGTGTGCCGGGCGGGCGCGCTTGTAGGCTGTGCGGCATCCAACCGGACGACGGGGTCCGGGCGTCCGGTTGAGTTGCAAAGGTTCTTGCGAGCAATGCGTATTGGTGTCCTCACCTCCGGCGGCGACTGCCCCGGCCTGAACGCCGTCATCCGCTCCGTCGTGCACCGCGCCGTGGCCGACCACGGCGACGAGGTGATCGGTTTTAAGGACGGCTGGCGCGGCCTGCTGGAGAACGACTACCGCAAGCTGGACCTGGACGCGGTGGGCGGCATCCTCGCCCGCGGCGGCACCATCCTGGGGTCCTCGCGGGTACAGCCCGCCCATCTGCGCGACGGCGTGGAGCGGGCCCGTGGGCACGTGGCGGAGCTGGGCCTGGACGCGATCATCCCGATCGGCGGCGAGGGCACCCTCAAGGCCGCCCGGCTGCTGTCGGACGCGGGCCTGCCGATCGTCGGCGTACCCAAGACCATCGACAACGACATCGCGGCCACCGATGTCACCTTCGGCTTCGACACGGCCGTAGGGGTCGCCACCGAGGCGCTGGACCGCCTCAAGACCACCGCCGAGTCGCACCAGCGGGTGCTGATCGTGGAGGTCATGGGGCGGCACACCGGCTGGATCGCGCTGCACTCGGGCATGGCGGCCGGCGCGCACGCGATCGTGGTGCCGGAACGCCCCTTCGACATCGAGGAGTTGACCACGAAGGTCGGCGAGCGCTTCTCGGCGGGCAAGAAGTTCGCGATCGTGGTGGTCGCCGAGGGCGCCAAGCCGCGCGAGGGCCAGATGGCCTTCGAGGTGGGCGGCACGGACGTCTACGGGCACGAGCGGTTCGCCGGGGTCGCCCGCCAGCTCTCCGACGAGCTGGAGCGGCGTCTGGGCAAGGAGGCCCGCCCGGTGATCCTGGGGCACGTCCAGCGCGGCGGCACCCCGACCGCCTACGACCGGGTGCTGGCGACCCGCTTCGGGTGGCACGCGGTGGAGGCGGCGCACCGCGGCGACTTCGGGATGATGACCGCGCTGCGCGGCACGGACATCACGCTGGTGCCGCTGGCCGAGGCCGTGGCCACCCTCAAGACGGTGCCCACCGAGCGCTACGCCGAGGCCGAGTGCGTGCTGTGACGTGCTCCGGGCCCCGGCCCGGGTGATCACTTGTTGTGCGAGCCGCCCCCGGCCGTGGCACGCGGCGGGGGCGGCTCTAGTCTGTTCGCGGAGCATTGGTACGAATCTGGAGCGAGCGGATGGATCACGGCGGGCACGGCATGAACATGGATCTGCCGCCGTTCACGCTGGGGCGGGGACTGGAGTTCGGCGGGGATCCGTTCTTCCTCATCGGGTGCCTGTTGGGCCTGGCCCTGTACGGATGGGCGGTGCTGCGGCTGCGGCGGCGCGGCGACAAGTGGCCGGTGGGCCGGACCGTGGCCTGGGTGCTGGGCGTGCTGTCCGTGGCGCTGGTGATGTGCACCAAGCTGAACGACTACGGCATGGTCCAGTTCAGCGTGCACATGGTCCAGCACATGGTCATCAGCATGCTCTCGCCGATCCTGCTGCTGCTCGGGGCGCCGGTGACGCTGACGCTGCGCGCGCTGCCGACCGCGGGGCGGGGCCGCAAGGGGCCGCGCGAGCTGCTGGTGGCGCTGCTGCACAGCCGCTACATGCGCGTGATCACGCACCCGGCGTTCACCATCCCGATGTTCATCGCGAGCCTGTACGCGCTGTACTTCACCCCGCTGTTCGACACCCTGATGGAGTCGCGGGCCGGGCACATCGGGATGATGGTGCACTTCCTGGCGGTGGGCCTGGTCTTCTTCTGGCCGATCATGGGCGTGGACCCGGGGCCGCACCGGCCCGGCTATGTGATGCGGATGCTGGAGCTGTTCGCGGGCATGCCCTTCCACGCCTTCTTCGGCATCGCCCTGATGATGGGCAGCGAGACCATGATCAAGACGTTCGAGAACCCGCCGGCCTCGCTGGGCATCGACGCGCTCGGCGACCAGGCCGCGGCGGGCGGCATCGCCTGGGCGTTCAGCGAGATCCCCTCGGTGCTGGTGCTGATCGCGCTGCTCTACCAGTGGCACAAGTCCGAGGAGCGGCAGAACCAGCGCAAGGACCGCGCGGCGGACCGCGACGGCGACAAGGAGCTGGCCGAGTACAACGCCTATCTCGCCTCGCTGCACGCGCGGGGGCAGTAGCCACCTCGCTCATCTAGCGGCACGGGCCGCGGCCGGGAGACGATGTCTTCCAAGGCCGCGGCCCGTCGCGTATGCGCCGTATGTGCTCCCGGGCTGCCGTGAGGAGGTTGCGGGGATGCCCGGATCTGCCAAGGCGATGGCGGTGTGCACGGTGGTCGGGCTGGTCGTGGTGACGGCCTACACCGTGGCGTTGGGAAGCAGTGGCTGGCTGTGGTTCAGCTGGGTGGTGCTGGCGCTGGTGACGATCGGAGTGGCCGCGGCACGACAGATCTGAGGCCGCGCGGTCACCGAGGGTCCAGGGGCCCGTACGGAGTATGCGTACGGGCCCCTGGCCGGGCCGTCAGAAGCGGAAGACCGGTCCGGTCTCGGTGTCCAGGACGCAGCCGTTGGCGAAGGTCTCCTCCCAGTCGACCGGCTTGCCGCGCCAGGTGCCGGACACGGTGGCGGTCACCGGGTCGAACTCCTTGGTGCAGGCGTGCGGGTCGCCCGGCAGGTAGTCCGGGTCGCCGCCGGCCCAGGCCAGCGCCGTGCAGGCGGCCTTGCCGCTGGGGTGGGCCCCGGCACCGGACGGGCAGCGCAGCACGACGCCGCGGATCCAGGTGCCGCCGGAGCCGGAGACGGTCAGCAGCAGGCCTCGCTGGGTGGGTGCCGCGGCGCTCGCGGCGGGGGCGAGGGAGGTCAGCGCGGTCGCCGCGGCGGCCACGGCGGCGGCCCTGACGAGATGGCGGCTGAACGGAGCGGGCATCGGTGCCTCCTGTGGGCGCGGGGGTGCGCGCACAGGGCACCGCCAGGGAGGACCCGGGGCAATCAGCCACGCCGGAGCGGGGCCGGATTTCCCCCGTACGGCCCTGGCGCGGCACGGCGCGGCGGGCCCTCAGGGAGCCCGCCGAACCCGCCGGAAGCATATTCCCACCGGGGAATCCGTCGCCGTCGTACTGACCGCCGCCTCACATGACGGCGCGCATTTCCCCGAGCCCGACACATGCGATATCCGACGCGATACGCGCGGCCAGCTCGCATTCGGTCACGGCGTACACCACTGCCTCGATGCCCCGCTCGCGCGGCCCGAAGGAGCCATCACGTCCGGCCCCTTCTGGGACGCTGCCCCGACCTTCCCCTCGACATCGATCCGGCCGCGGCCTGCACCACCTGCCGGTGCCCTTCACCCCGGTGTCTCCCGAGGGGTACGACTACGGCCCGGCCATCCGGGGGCTGCGGACGGCCTGGCGGCGCGGTGGTGAGGCCTTCGCCGAGGCGGCTCTGGCCGAGGGGAGCGGCGCTCCGGCCGACGGCTTACAGGCGCGGATGCCGTTCTCCTTCGCCGGGGTGCGGCCGTACGCCGCGCCGGGCGTCACCGCGCGGGTCCGCCTGGCCGCCGCGGGTCCGGATGCCGTCGAGGTTCGTATCGCCGACGGTACGGGTCATCCGGGCGCAACGACGTCCGCCACTCCTCTTCGTGGCAGGACGACGGCGGCAACGTCATCGGCCTGAGCATGCTGCGGACCGGCCCGCCGCAGCACACCTGGCTGCGCGAGTTGGTCTCCCGGGAGTTCACCGCGCGCCGCATCGAGGCGTTGCGTCCGCGCGTTCGGGAGATGGCCGACGAACTCCTGGACGCCAGGCTGCCGTTGGGCATGGCCTTCCTGCTGTTCGGCGCGGGGCGCGAGGCGACCGTCAAGCTCATCGCCGATGGCACCCACGCGCTGCCGCGCCATGCGGGCAACTCCAGGCGCTGCGGGACGACTTCGGTCTCGTCGACGGGGTTGTGGAGGGGATGCTCCGGCATGACGGTCCGTCACGGTCCACCGTGCACCGCTTCACCTGCGAGCCGGGGGGCGCGGGCACCACGATCGCCGCGGGCGAGCCCGTCTGATCCTCCTCGTGCCGGGCAGCCGTGACCCGGGCCGCTACGCCGGGCCCGAGCGCTTCGACATCAAGCGGGGCGCGCGGCCGCCGCGGCTTCGGTCACGGCACCCACCACTGCCTGGGTGTGCCGCCGGCCCGCCTGGAGGCCACCATCGCCTTGCAGGCCCTGCTGGAGCGCTGCCCCGACCTCGCACTGGACGCCGAACCGGACGCGCTGGTTGTGCGACGGCTTCCGGGGTGCCGTCACGAAGCCGCGGAATGTGGGGCCGCTCACGCTTGGCGACCGAAGCCGGAATAGATGGCCATTGACATGCTTTGAGGTCTTAAACAATTATTCTACTGTCGAACGATCGATCAACTCGGTGTCCGCGGTGGGCACCTTACTCACGGGTCCGAGGGCCTCGCTGCCTCCCGGTGAGGGAAGGGGCGAGCTTTGCCGGTGCAGCGCACCTCCCCTCACCTCTCCTGCGGCAGGCCGCCCTTATGCCACTGACCGGCGGCCCCGGCGACCGACACCCGCACCCGCACCGATTCGCAACCGCTCGCCAGGCGAGCCGAGGCACCACCATGAACCCGTATCAATCCCTGCCGCCGCGCTCGTTCTGGCGCTCCGCGGTAGCCGAGCTGGACATGACGGACATAGGCGACCTGTGGACGCCGAAGTTCGCCATCGGCCAGGACGACCCCATCCTGACCGCCGGCTCCTGCTTCGCCCGCCACATCGGCCGCGCCCTGCTGGAGCGCGGCATGAACTGGGTGGATGCCGAACCGGCCCCGCCGGGGCTGACCGAGGCCGAGCGGCAGGCCCGCCACTACGGCGCCTTCTCCTTCCGTACGGGCAACATCTACACCGCCGCCATGCTGCGGCAGTGGCTGTCCTGGGCCCATGGCCACAGCACGCCGCCCGACGAGATCTGGCACGAGGACGGCCGCCACTTCGACCCGCTGCGCCCCTCCGTCGAACCCGAGGGCCACGCCTCGGCCGATGAGGTGCGGGCCGCGCGCGAGGAGACCTTCGCCGCGATCCGGGGCGCCGTCGCCGAGGCGAGCTGCCTGGTCTTCACCCTGGGCCTGACCGAGGCCTGGGTCGACGCCGCCGACGGCATGGTCCACCCGGTCTGCCCGGGAACCGTGCGCGGCACCTTCGACCAGGACCGGCACACCTTCCACAACTTCACCTTCGCCGAGGTCCACCGCGACCTGAGCGCCGCCATCGAGCTGGCCCGCGCGGCCAACCCGGACCTGCGCGTGCTGCTGACCGTCTCGCCGGTGCCACTGACCGCGACCGCCACCGGCGGCCATGCGCTCACCGCCACCACGTACTCCAAGTCGGTGCTGCGGGCGGTGGCCGGGCAGCTGGCCATGGAGCACGACCACATCGACTACTTCCCCTCCTACGAGATCATCACGAGCTTCCCGTTCAAGGCGGCGTTCTTCGAGGACAACCTGCGCACCGTCTCCGAGCAGGGCGTCGACTTCGTCATGCGCCAGTTCTTCGACGCCCTGGACGGCCGCCCGGCCGAGCCCCGGGCGGCCCGGCCCGACCGCCCCACCACCGGAGAGGACTTCTGGTGCGATGACGCCGTACTCGACTACTACAACCCCCTCTAGCGCGACGGTGCCCGCCCGCTTCCTGCTGCTGGGCGACTCGCACGCGGGCCCGATCGGCCGGGCCGCGAAGGCCGCGCGCATCCCCTTCTGCGGCGGCCCGATCGGCGCCGGGCGCGAGTTCAACGCGGAGTTCTTCGACCTGCGCGGCAAGGATGTGGTCTTCCGCAAGGAAGAGGCGGACACCTACTACCGCGGCTTCCTGGACGAGATGGGCATTTCGGGCCTGGACGAGCTCACCGTTCCCCTGGTGTGCACCTTCGGCTTCAGCTCCCACTTCGTCGCCACCACCGAGAACTGGCAGATCTACCGCGTACGCGGCGGGGAGTTCGCGCCGGGCTTCCTGGCGAGCCGGATGTTCGACGACATCGTCCGCGCCACGGTCCGCGACGCGCTGGCCTTCTACGAGCACGCCCGCGCCCTGGGCCTGCGGGTGCTCTCCGCGATGCCGCCCCAGCGGGTGCCGGGCATGGCCGACGCGGTGGTCTTCCGCGCGGCGCAGGACAGCATGCGCCGCGCGCTGACGGAGCTCGGCGTCGAGGTCGTGGATCTGCGGGCCCGGGTCACCGACGAACACGGCGTCCAGCGGCCCCAGTTCAGCGAGGCCACCGACGCCATCCACGGCAACCTCGCCTTCGGCCGGCTGATCCTGTCCGACCTGCTGGCCCGAGGGCTGTGAACCACCCCACGGCGGCGGGCGCCGCCCTTCGGCCACCGGCCGCGTACCACCGATGCAACTGATTGCGGGAGAAACACATGGAAGAGTTCGCGCTGGAAGCCATCGAGCGCATCACCACCCGGCCGCAGGAGACCTACGACACCATCACGGTCACACCCCTGACGCCGGTGATCGGTGCCGAGGTGTCCGGTGTGGACGCCGCCAAGGAGCTGACGGACGATCAGGTCGCTGAGCTGCGGCGGGCGTTCCTCGCCCACCACGTGCTGGTCTTCCGCGACCAGCAGCTGACCGGCGAGGACCACAAGCGCCTGGCCGGCTACTTCGGCGAGCTGCACCCGGTGGCACTGGCGCCCGAGGGCTCCGACCCGCACATCCTGGAGCTCAAGGCCGACAAGGAGTCGCGCTCGGTGGCCGGGCACGGCTGGCACGCCGACGGCACCGCCGACCTCATACCCTCCCTCGGCTCGATGCTGTACGTCACCGACATGCCCGAGGTGGGCTGCGGCGGCGACACCATGTTCGCCAACATGCACCTGGCCTACGAGATGCTCTCGCCGGCGATGAAGGAGTTCCTGGAGGGCAAGGTCGCGGTCCACGACGGGCTGCGCCCCTGGGAGGGCAAGACCCCGCCGCCCGAGTACGACATTCCCGTCCACGAGCACCCGGTGGTGGCCCGGCACCCCGAGACCGGCCGCCAGTTGCTCTTCGTCAACGACCCTTACACCTCGCACATCGTGGGGCTCTCGCGCCGCGAGAGCCGGGCCGTGCTCGACATGATCTACGCGCACGTCGCGAACACCCCGCTGCTGCACTGCCGGGTCAACTGGGCCCCCAACACGCTGGTGTTCTGGGACAACCGCTGTCTGCAGCACCACGCGATCTGGGACTACTACCCGCACTCGCGCCGCGCCCAGCGGGTCGCCATCAAGGGCCACCGGCCCATCGCCTGACGCCGCTTGTCACAGCGCCGCCCCGAGCCCTTCGTGGCTCGGGGCGGCGCTGCCGTACGCGACCGGTCCGGCGTGGCTCAGGCGGCTGCCCGAGCCAGGCTGTCGGCCAGGCCCTCGGCGAGCCGCCGGTAGGCCGACCTGCGCCGCTCGTCCTGACCCTCGGTCTCGTCCCGGTTCGCATGGGCGAGGGCGACGGCGTGCGCGTAGGCGGACGGGTAGGTCTCGGCATAGGCGCGGGCATCCGCCGTCGCGTAGGCGGCCGCCAGGGCGCGGGCGTTGGCCAGGGCGTTGGCATCGGCGTAGGAGCGGGCGTTGGCGCTGGTGTTCAGCTCGGCGTAGTAGTCGGCGAACTCGTCGGCCTGCTCGTCGCTCTTGCCGATGTCCTTGGCGTACGCGCGGGCGTTGACGGCGGCGGTGGTGAAGGCCTCCGCGTAGGCGTAGGCGTACCGGTAGGCCTCACGCAGCGCCGGTCCCAGCGCCGCGCTCCACTCGGCCTCGGTGACCTTTTCCCCTTTCAGCGCCCGGGCGTGCAGCGCCCCTGCCGCCCGCTGCTCCGCGCCGGTGCCGCCGCGCAGCTCGCTCGCCCCGGCCAGCATCGGGGAGACGGTACGGACGTGCCAGTCGTGCACCACCGCCAACGGCGCCCGGCCCTCCAGCGCTTGAAGGCCGCCGTGCACCCGCCGCGCCCAGTCCCGCGCCGCGTCGTCGGCGCCCTGGCCGTCGTACAGCGCCGCGATCAGCTGCACCGGCCAGTCCGGTATCTCCGGGCCGGGCGCGCTCTCGCCGTCGCGCTCGCCGCCGCTGTCCTGCGGCCCTGCCGTACCGGCTTCGAGCCGGGCGAGGAACCGCTCGAACGCTTCACCGGCGACCGGAGTACGGCCCATCTGCCACTCACCTTTTCCACCTGTTGCCATGGCCCGGTCCCCGGCTCGCGCCAGGGACCTTGAGAGTCCGTCTTCGGCGTCCCGCCTGGCCTGCGGGCGGACGACGGGGCTTCGAAGACGGACCCTCACCGTATCCCGGCGCGCGATCACCCGCCGAGGCCTGTCGCCCACCCGTGCCCCTGCCCGGGCGCTTCCGCGCCCCCCGCTCTAGCACCTACACTGGCTCTCCCCCCGATACCTCTGTGACCTGGGAAAACGCCGCCACTGAGCCGGTTCGGGAGAGTGAGGAGAACCCCGTGTTCTACCAGATGCTCAAGTACGTCTTCCTCGGGCCGCTGCTGCGGCTGGTCTTCCGGCCGCGGATCGAAGGGCTGGAGCACATCCCCGCGCAGGGCGGGGCGATCATCGCGGGCAACCATCTGTCGTTCTCCGACCACTTCGTGATGCCGGTGATCGTGCCGCGCCGGGTGACCTTTCTGGCGAAGGCCGAGTACTTCACCGGGCCCGGCCTCAAGGGGCGGCTGACGGCGGCGTTCTTCCGGGGCGCGGGGCAGATCCCGGTGGACCGCTCCGGCGGGCGGGCCTCGGAGGCCGCACTCAGGTCCGGGCTCGGGGTGCTGCGCAAGGGGCGCGTGCTGGGCATCTACCCGGAGGGCACGCGCTCGCACGACGGGCGGCTCTACAAGGGCCGTACGGGCGTGGCGGCGATGGCCGTCAAGGCGCAGGTGCCGGTGGTGCCGTGCGCGATGATCGGTACGTTCGAGGCGCAGCCGACGGGCCGCAAGCTGCCCCGCGTGATGCGGATCACCATTCGCTTCGGCAAGCCGCTGGACTTCTCCCGCTATGCCGGGATGGAGGAGGACCGCACGGCGCTGCGGGCGGTCACCGACGAGATCATGTACGCGATCCTGAAGCTGTCGGGCCAGGAGTACGTGGACATGTACGCCACCGACGCGAAGGCGGCGGCCAAGGCAGCGCAGCCGCAGCGCTCGCTGGGGCGCCGTGCGCGGTGACCGCGCACGGCCTGTGGTCTGCGCCCGCCGCGTCCGGGGTCAGGCGCAGCCGCTGTCGCCGCACAGCCGCCACGGCCCCCAGGCCCCGGACCGCTCGCGCTCGGTGATCTGCCAGTAGCGGTCGCGATTCCACTCACGGGCAGCCACCCGCAGGCGCCCGTCGGGGAGTTGGGTGACCGTGGACGGCTGGCTCAGCCCCACGTCGGGCTCGGGCACCTTGCCCATCGGGCGTACCGGGCCCCACTGGGTCCCGTCGGCGCCGCCCTGGCTGCGCACCTCCATCGATGTGCCGTCGTTGCGGCTGGAGGCGAAGGCGTGCAGCCTGCCGTCGCGCTCTGTGAAGAACACGATTCCGCCGTGGTACGGGGCCGGGGACAGCCCGAAGCCCTCCGGAGTGCTCCAGTCGCCGTCCGGCGTGGGCAGCAGGGTGTGGCAGAAGCCGCCCAGGTAGGAGAAGGCCATCTCCAGCCCGCCTGCGCGGTTCTCGACCGCGCCGACCTGGTAGAGCTTGGGGCCGACGGGTACGGCGCTGACGCGCGCCCAGTCGCCGTACGGACCGCCGGGCACCTGCTGCGACCGGTGCCAGACGAAGGGCAGGTAGGAGGCGGCGGTGTCGTCGTAGAACTGCTGGAACTGCTCGATGCGGCCGTCGGCCCGCCGCACGGACACCGGGCTTTCCGTGGCCGGCCGGCTGGCCAGCCCCCGCGCCTTCGTGTCGGGCTCACACATGGCCAGCGCCCGGGCCTTCGGCGCCGCCACGGCCCCGCCCGCGGCGGCGAACACCACCGCGATCACACCGCCCAGCAGGCCGCGCAGCACTCTTCGGCGGGCGATTGTTCCGTTCACGATCGGGGGACCTCCGTAGCGTGCGGCAAAAAGGGCGCAGCTCAAGGGAGTTGAGCCCTTGCGGGCCCGGCACCCTCAGGCCCGCGCATCCTCGCGCACCGGCGGCCGCGCGGGCTAGGGATCTTTCCGGACATGCACGCCATGGGCAGGCGCGCCGATATCCCGTCGCGCGGGCGCGGGCCGGGACGCGGATGTACGGTCCGGGGCCGGTCGCGTGCGCGAGCGACGGGCCCGGCGGGGGCGACGGCGTGGAGACGGCCTTCGAGGTCACGGGGGAAGGCAGTCTGACGGCCGGGGGACGGCCGGCGCGCGAGGGCGCGGGCGGCCCGGTCGCGGTGCTCGACTTCGCCTCGGCGCGCAACGCCGGTGGCGGCTATCTCAACGGGGCGCAGGCGCAAGAGGAGGCGGTGTGCCGCGGGTCGGCGCTCTACACCTGTCTGCGCGAGGTTCCGGACTTCTACGCGGCGCACCGCGCGGACCCGAGCCCCTTCTACAGCGACCGGGTAATCCTCTCCCCCGGCGTGCCGGTCTTCCGCGACGACCGCGGGGAACTTCTCGAAGTGCCTTACGAGGCGGGCTTCTTGACGTCCGCTGCGCCGAACGCGGGGGTGATCGCCCGGCAGCGGCCGCAGGAGGTGGCCGCGATTCCCCGGGTGCTCGCGGCGCGCGCCGAGCGGGTGCTGGAGGTCGCCTCGGTCAGCGGCCACCGCCAACTGGTGCTGGGCGCCTGGGGCTGCGGCGTCTTCCGTAACGAACCGGCCGCCGTGGCGGGCGCGTTCGCCGCCCTCCTGCTCGACAGCGGCCGCTTCGCAGGTCACTTCGACCGGATCGTCTTCGCCGTACTGGACCGCCGGTCGCATTCCCCGACCCGGGCCGCCTTCGCCGGCCTCTTCGGCTGACCGCCACCAGCGCGTGGCGAGGACCCGCTCGCGCCAACGGCCGCGCCCCGGACCTCGGTGGGTTTGGGGCGCGGCGTTCAGCGGGGTCCGGCTTGCGCTGCTACCGCTGCTGCTTGGCCTTGGCCGGCTCAGGGGTGGCGTGCGGGGCGCACGTCACGTCCTTGGGGTCGGTCTTGCCGTCGAGGAAGTAGGCGTCGACCCGCGCGTTGATGCACGGGTTGACCAGGCCGGTGACGCCGTGCGAACCGGCGTTCTTCTCAGTGATCATGCGGGAGCCCTTGAGGCGCTGGTGCAGCTCGACGGCGCCGCTGTAGGGGGTGGCGGCGTCGCGCTCGCTCTGCACGATCAGGACGGGCGGCAGGCCCTTGCCGGTCTTGACGTCGACGGGGGTCTGCTGCTTGACGGGCCAGGTGGCGCAGGGCAGGTTCATCCAGGCGTTGGACCAGGTCATGAACGGTGCCTTCTGGTGGATGCGGGTGTTGTCCCGGTTCCACTTGTTCCAGCTGGTGGGCCACTTGGTGTCGGTGCACTCCACCGCCGTGTAGACGGCGTTGCCGTTCTCCTTGGAGATGTTGCCCTTGATGTCCTTCAGGTCCGGCCCGGCGCCCTCGATCAGCGGCTTGGCGTTGCCGGAGCGGTAGGCGCTCCACACCTCGGCGAGCTCCGTCCACGCGGAGTCGTAGTACGGGGCGTCCTGGAAGAAGCTGGTCAGCTCGGCCGGGCCGACGACACCGCCGATGGGGTTCTTCTTGGCACTGGCGCGCAGCTTCTCCCACTCCGCCTGGACCTTGGCCGGGGTGTTGCCGATGTGGTAGGTCGCGTCGTACTTGGCGACCCACTTCTTCCAGTCGCCCCAGCGCGTCTCGAAGGCGAGGTCCTGGTCCAGGTTGGCCTGGTACCAGATCTTCTCGCGGGAGGGGTCGACGACGGAGTCGACCAGCATCCGGCGCACGTGGTCGGGGAAGAGCGTGGCGTAGACGGCGCCGAGGTAGGTGCCGTAGGAGACGCCCAGGTAGTTGAGCTTCTTCTCGCCGAGCGCGGCGCGGACCACGTCCAGGTCACGGGCGGTGTTGGCGGTGGTCATCTGCGCCAGCACGTCCGCGCCGGTGCGCTCCAGGCAGCCCAGCGCGTACTCCTTGGCCAGCTTGCGCTGGGCGCGCTTGTCGGCCTCGCTGTCCGGTACGGGGTCGGCCTTGGGGGCCTTGACGTACTCCTGCGGGTCGGCGCAGGAGATCGGCGCGGAGTGGCCCACGCCGCGCGGGTCGAAGCCGACGAAGTCGTAGGCCTTGGCGGTCTTGGCCCACAGGGGGCTCTTGTTGGTGATGCGGGTCGGGAAGCGCATGCCCGAGCCGCCGGGGCCACCGGGGTTGTAGAGCAGGGAGCCCTGCCGCTCGTCGGCGGTGCCGGTGCTCTTGGCCCGGTCCACGGCGATCTTGATGGTCTTGCCGTGGGGCTTGGCGTAGTCGAGCGGGACGGTGACATAGCCGCACTGGATGGGGGTCTTCAGTTCCCAGTCGGCCGGGCAGTCCTGCCAGTCGATGCCGGCCTTCGCGGCGCGGGCCGCGGCGAGCTGCACACCGCGCGCCTCCGCCGAGCCGCCCGGGTGGCGGTCGCCCGCGGCGGCGGGCGTGGCGGCTATGGCCCCGGCTATGAGGGTGCCGGCGACCAGGGTTCCGGCTGCGCCGAGCGCTGCTGAACGTCTCACGAGGTTGTTCCCCCTGCATGGAGCGCCGCACTCGGCGGCGGTGATCACAAAGGTGCAGACGGATCCTTTCTGCTCACAGCCCTCCGTGACCAGATCCCCCGGTCAATTCTTTACTCAATCGCAGGATTCGATCCGTCAGGTACGGAGAGGGCGGTGCGCACTCCGCGCGGCCGCGGCCAAGGCAAGGGACTTAGCACAGTCTTGGGCAGAACTTGGCGTTCTTTACGTTTCTCGAACGCAAAGGGTATCGGAATCGGACATTCGGGCGAAGGGGGTATGAGTGGCCGGAACATGACGAGTTGGAGACGCGGAGGGGGTCCATGCTGCGGGTTGTCGGTTCGGGTGGATCGGACGGTTTACGACAAAACCAACTTCACGCGTTCGGAATGCGGTGACAGCTGTCCGGAAAAGCGCCTGCGCTTTTGACCCGCCCCCTCTTCATCACCAAATGTCAGCCATGTGACCCCTTCCCCCCTCACCGACCCGTCCCCCGGTCGCGGTCTCTTACAAAACCGCGACTTCCGGTGGCTGCTGTCCGGAGCCGCGGCGAGCCAGCTGGGCACGCAAGTCACGCTGGTGGCGCTGCCGTTGGTCGCCGTGGTCGAACTGCGGGCGCCCGCCTTCCAGGTGGGCCTGCTCACGGCGGCCGAGACCGCGGCGTTCCTGCTCATCGGACTGCCCGCGGGCGCCTGGGTCGACCGGATGCGGCGGCTGCCGCTGCTGATCCGCGCCGACTTGGTACGCGCGGCAGCCATGGCCAGTGTGCCGCTGGCCGCCGTGTGCGGGGTGCTGACCATGCTCCAGCTGTACGTGGTCGCCCTGGTCACCGGAGTCGCGACGGTCTTCTTCGACGTGGCGCACCAGAGCGTGCTGCCGCGCCTGCTGCCGCGCGAGCACCTGATGGCGGGCAACGGGGCGCTGGAGACGGCGCGTTCCTCCTCCCAGGTCGCCGGGCCCGGACTGGGCGGCCTGCTGGTGCAGTTGCTCGGCGCGCCGCTCGCGGTGCTGGCCGACGCGATCGGCTATCTGCTCTCGGCCCTGTGCCTGGTACGTATTCGCACCGGCGAACCCGAGCCGGTCAAGGCCGCCGGGGTGCCGCTGCGGGCACAGGTGATGGAGGGCCTCTCCTTCGTCCTGCGCCATCCGATCCTGCGCATGATCGCCATCACGACGGGCGTCGCCAACTTCTTCTCCGCGATGCTGGTGTCCGTCCAGACGGTCTTCCTGGTACGGGTGCTCGAACTGAACGCGGGCACGGTCGGGTTGATGCTGTCGGCCTCCGCCGTCGGCGGCCTGACCGGCGCGGTGTGCGCGGGGCCGATCGCGCGGGCGGTGGGCCAGGCGCGGATCATCTGGGTCTCCACGGTGGTCACCGGCCCCTTCGCGCTGCTGTGGCCGCTGGCCGGGCGCGGCGCCGGCGCCGTGTGGTTCGCCCTCGCCTCCGGCGCGGTCTTCTTCGGCGCCGTGGTCTACAACGTCGCCCAGGTCAGCTTCCGTCAGGCACTGTGCCCCGATGAGCTGCTGGGCCGGATGAACGCCACGCTGCGCTTCATGGTGTGGGGCACCATGCCGCTCGGGGCACTGGCCGGCGGCGCCGTCGCCGGGGCCGGCGGGCCGCGCGCCGCGCTGTGGGTGTGCGCGGCCGGCTTCCTGCTCGTACCGCTGCCGCTGCTGTGCTCTCCGCTGCGCCGGATGCGCGATCTGCCCCTGCCCGAGGCGGAGTCGAGGCACCCGGCGGCGGACGGCGTGGCCGCCAGACCCGGCGCGGAGGTGCCGCCGGGGGCCGGGCCGCGGCCCGAGGCGTACGGCCGGTCCGCTGCGGACGCCCCGTCCGCGAAGGAGTCCGCTGCGGACGCCCGGCCCGCGAAGGAAGCGGCCGGCGCGCCCCGGGACTCCTCCTGAACTCCCCTGCGCACCTTCCTTCTTCTGTCTTCTGCACCTTCCCGCCGCACCCCTCGTGCGGACTTCAGCAGGACATGCCGCGTCGACGAAGACGCGAGAGAGGTCATCGTGCACCCCAGCGACAGCTCCACCGTCACGTTCCCGACCGACCCGAAGCCCACCGCTCCCCTCACCTCCATCACCGCCCAGTACCTGGCCCGTTACCGGCGCGTCGCCGAGCGGGCCGGTGATCCGGCCGCACTGCTGCCGGTCACCGGTGCCCAGCGGCGGTTCCTGCTCGCGCGCCGTCTCGCCCCCGGCGGCCGGCCCGATGTCGTCCCGCTGTTCTTCGCCTTCCCGCGCGGCACGGTCGACCTGGACCGGCTGCGGGCCGCCGCGGGGCACCTCGCCGCCGCCCACCCCGCGCTGCGCGCCCGGCCCGAGGTCCTGCGGGCAACTCCCCTACAGCGCCTGGGGACACCGGAGGCGGCCGTCCACCGCCAGGAGACGCGCCCCGGCGAGAGCGGTGCGGGCGCGCTGCGCCGCGCGCTGGCCCACTGGCCCGCCGACGGCCCGCCGCTGCGCCTGTTCCTGGCCGACGACCCGACGGCCGAGGAGCCCACCGAGCTGCTGGCCCTCGCGCTGGACCACGTGGTCTGCGACGAGCAGTCCCTGGGCCGCATCACCGCCGACCTCGGCGCCGCCTACCGCGACCGGCTCGGCCCCGCCGATGTGCCGGGGCACCGGGCGGCCGAGGAGGAGGACGGCTACCGCAAGGCCGTCGGCCTCCAACTGGACGCCGAGGAGCGGGCGTCGGGGCCGCAGTCCCTGGCGTACTGGTCCCGCCGGCTGGCCTCGGTACGTACCGGCGCCCCGCCCGCCACCGGCGCCTCGGACCCGGCCGCACCCACCGGTTCGGCGCGCGCCCTGCTGCCGGTCACCGGCGAGGGGCGGGCCATGGCCTTCCCCGCGCTGCTGGACGCCTGTGCGCGCGCCGCCCGTGCCGTCTACGGCCCCGGCCGCCCGCCGCTGCTCGGCTACCCCTGGGGCGGCCGGCCCGCCGCGGCGCCGCCGGTACTGGGCTGCTTCCTCAACACCGTGGTACACCCCGGCGGTTCGGCGGACACCTGGTGGGACGACCTCGACCACGCCGACACCCCTTTCGACGAGGTCGTGCGCGCCGCCCGGGCCGCTGGCTCGCCCTGGTCCGGCGCGCTGGACGGACTGCTGACCTTCGAGGACCTCACCCGGCGCCCGCCGCTCGAACTGGGCGGCGCCACCGGGCGCGAGGTGCATGTCGAAGGCCGCCCGATCCAGGCGCCGTTCGCGGTGTCCGTCTCCTACGGGTCGCAGCTGCTGGTGCGCATGGCCTGGGACCGGGCCGCGCTGTCCGACGGCCTCGCCGAGGAGGCCTTCGCCGAGCTGACGGGCGCGCTGCGCACCCGTATGGGCGCCGAGGCCCCCGCGGGAACCCTCGCGACCACCTCTGCCGCGGTGCGCTGACCTCCCACCCCGAGGACGGCACCGCCCTGCACCTCCCCTGCCGCCCGGCCCGACCGGCCGCGGCGAGCGGGCCACTTCGCTCATCCCTCACCGAAGGATGCACCATGTTCGGACTCTCTCCGTCGCAGGAGATCGTCTGGCTGCACGAGCAGATCCTGCCCGGCAGCCGTGCCTACAACTTCACCGCCACCCTGGACCTCTGGGGCCCGCTGGACGAGGCGGCGCTCCGCGCGGGCCTGGCCGCCGCACTGGACCGGCACCCCGGTCTGCGCCTGGAGCTGGTGGACCGGCCCGGCGGGATACCCGGGCAGCGGGTACGCGAGGGCGCCGTGCCCCGCTTCCGCACCCTGGACCTGTCCCAGGAGGCCGACCCCGAGGCCGCGTTCCAGGAGCTGCTGCGCTTTGAGGCCGAGGCGCCCCTGGACACCTTCGAGGCGCCGCTGCTGCGCTGGACGCTGGCCCGGCTCGGCGCGCGCCACCACCGGATCGTGCATGTGGAGCACCACCTCATCCACGACGGGCACTCCTTCGCGATCCTGCTGCGCGAGGTCTTCGCCGCCTATCGGGCGCAGGTGCTCGGCGAGGCGTACGAGCCCTCCGTGGCCCCCTCCTACGAGGAGCACGCCCGCGCCGCCGGCGGACGCGACCGCGGGCCGAGCCTGGCGCACTGGACCGGCGAGCTGCGCGACGCCGCCTTCGACCTTCCGCTGCCCGGTCTCGCCCGGCCGGGGGCACAGCGCCGGCACGCGGGCGGACAGCTGCGCCAGGCCATCGGCGCCGACCTCGCCGAGCGGCTGCGCGAGCACGGCCGCGCCCAGGGCCACACCCCGTTCTCCACGCTGCTGACCCTCTTCGGCGAACTGCTGCGCCGGCACAGCGGGCGCGCCGACCTGGTGATCGGCACGGCGGTCGGCAACCGTCCGCAGGGCTTCGAGGACACCGTCGGCATGTTCGTCAACACCATCCCGCTGCGGCTGCGTCTGAACCCCGCCGCGGGCGCGGGCGAGGCGATCGACGACGTCACCGACACCCTCATCCGGGCGCTGCCGCACCAGGACGTGCCGGTGCAGGAGCTGACCCGGCAGCTGGGGCTGCACACCAGCGGCGCGGACAACCCGCTGTTCAGCGTGATGTTCAGCGCCCATGACGCGGCGCTGCCCGAGATCGAGGTGCCGGAGCTGGAGGTGTCGCTGTACGAGGGCTTCAACACCGGCACCACGCGCTTCGACCTGGACCTGGTGCTGATCCCGGACGACCGGCGGGTGGTCGGGCCGCGCCAGGGCGCCGCCGGGATGACGCTGGTGTGGGACTACGACCGGGACCTGTTCGACGAGGAGTCCGTGCGGCTGCTGGCGGAGCGTTTCCTCGCGGTGCTGCGCGCGTATCTGGACGCGCCGGACGCCGCCCTCGCCTCGCTCGGTGCTACGGCACAGCGGGCCGAGCCGGTTCCGGCCGCGCCGGACGCCGGGCGGCAGGAGGAGATCCTCGACGCCGTGGGCCGCCAGGACCCGGCGCGTACCGCCGTGGTCAGCGGCTCGCAGCAGCTGACCTTCGGTCAACTGGACGCCAGGATCGAGGAGTTGGCCGGACGGCTGACGGCGGCCGGGGTCACGCGGGGCCAGCCGGTGGCGGCGGTGCTGCCGCGCGGTATCGAGACGGTGGTGACGCTGCTCGCCTGTCTGCGCACCGGCGCCGTCTACTGCCCGTTCTCCCCCAACGACCCCTCGTCCCGCCTGGAGACGCTGCTGCGCAGGCTGCGCCCCGCGCTGGTGCTGGCCACCCGGGAGAGCGCGCTGGCGCTGCCCGCCGAGGGGCTGCCCACGGCGGTGCTGGACGGCCCCGCCTTCCCCGCCGCCGAGCCCGCGGAGAGCGTCGAGGGCGCGGCGTACATCATCCATACGTCCGGTTCCACGGGCCTGCCCAAGCCGGTCGTGGTGGGCCGGGCGGCGCTCGCCCAGCACGCGCGGAGCACGGCCGAGCGGTTCGCTCTCGGCGCGGCCGACCGGGTGCTGCTGTTCGCCCAGCCGTCCTTCGACGTGGCCCTGGAGGAGGTACTGCCCTCGCTGCTGAGCGGCGCCTGCCTGGTGGTGCCGCAGCGCGAAGTGCCCACCGCCGCCGAGCTGATCGCGGTCCTGGCGGCGCGCCGGGTCACCGTCGCCAACCTGCCGACCAGCTATCTGCTGGCCGTGCGCGAGGAGCTGTGCCAGGCGCTGGCCGACGGGCGCTGGGCGCCGCGGCTGATCGTGCTGGGCGGCGAGCGGCTGCCCGCGGGCGCGCTGCGCGACCTGCTGGACGCGGCCGGCGGCGCCGTCACCGTCCTGAACGCCTACGGGGTGACCGAGGCGGCGATCACCACCACCGTGCACGAGGTGGCCCGCGCGGATCTCGCCGAGGGCGCCGAGGTGCCGCTGGGCGTCGAGCTGCCGGGCACGCGGATGTACGTGCTGGACGCGGGGCGGCGGCCGCTGCCGGCCGGTGCGGTCGGTGAACTGGCCATCGCGGGCGCGGGGTTGGCCGAGGGATACCTCGGCGACAAGGCGACCACCGCCGACCGCTTCGTGAGTGTCGAGGCGCTGGGCGGCGAGCGCGTCTACCTCACCGGTGACCTGGGATACCGCGACAGCTCGGGCCGGGTGTGCTTCCTGGGCCGCCGCGACAACCAGATCAAGCTGCGCGGCTACCGCATCGAGCTGGAGGAGGTGGAGGCCGCCGCCTCCGCCGAGCTGGGCGGCCGCTCCTGCGCCGTCGTCCTGGACACCCCAGAGGAGGGCGGGCCGCGGCTGATCGGCTTCTTGGAGGCGGAAGACGACGTGGACCAGGCCGCGCTGCACAGCGCCCTGTCCGGCCGGCTGCCCACCGCGCTCGTACCGGCCCACTGGGTGACGCTGGAGACGATGCCCGCGCTGCCGGGCGGCAAGCCCGACCGCGCCGCGCTGGCCCGCCGCGCCGCCGCACTCCCGCTGAAGGGGCAGCAGGCGCCGCAGGACGCCGCGGAGGCGGGCGGCGACCCGGATGTGGCGCTGGTCGCCGAGGGCTGGCGGGAGGTGCTGGGCCACGACCGCTTCACCCCCGGCTCGCACTTCTTCCAGGTCGGCGGGCACTCCCTGCTGGCGGCGCAGCTGGCCGCCTGGCTGGAACCCCGGCTCGGCAGCAGGCCGCCGATGCGGGTGCTGCTCCAGCACCCCGTCCTCGCCGACCAGGCCCGCGCCGTACGGGAGACAGCCGTATGAGCACCGCTCTTGCCACCCACACCCGCAGCACGCCCTCCTCGGTCCTGGAGGCCGAGCACCGCGAACTCGTCGACGCCTTCGAGTCGTTCATCCGCAGGGAGCTGGTGCCGCTGGCGGCCGAGCTGCCGGAGACCACCGACATGCCGCCGGCCGACCTGCGCGACTACGTCCGGCGCCGCTCGGCGGGCCTGGGCTTCTACGCGGGCGACTTCCCCGAGGAACTGGGCGGCTCCGGCATGCCGTTCACCGCGGTCGTCCTGCTGCACCACGCGGCGGGCCGCAGCGGCTGCGCGCTGGCGCCGTACGCCCTGGCCGGGTCGGACGGGCCCAGCCCGCTGCTGCGGCACGGCACCCCCGAGCAGATCGAGCGCTACCTCAAGCCGCTGGTGCGCGGGGAGGCGGTGCGCTGTCTGGCGCTGACCGAGCCGCACGCCGGGTCGGACGCCTTCCAGCTGACCACCACCGCCGAGCCCGACCCCGACAGCGGCGGGTGGGTGCTCAACGGCCGCAAGACCTTCGTCAGCAACGCCGACCGGGCCGACTTCGCGATCGTGGTCGCCGCCGTCCAGGGCGAGGCCACCGCCTTCGTCGTGCCCTCGGACAACCCCGGGCTGCGCATCGGCCAGCGCTACGACGGCATGTCGGGCGAGCCGCTGTTCGAGCTGCTGCTGGACGGGGCGAAGGTGCCGGCGGACGCGGTGATCGGCGGCCCCGACGGGATCGGCGCCGCGATGGGCAACGGCATCGACAGCCTCTCGCGCGGCCGCCTGGTGGTCGCCGCCATGTGCGACGGGATCGCCGAGTTCGCGCTGGCGCAGGGCATCGAGTACGCCCGTGAGCGGCGGGCGTTCGGCGAGCGCATCGGCGCGTACCAGCATGTGCAGGAGCACCTGGTCAGCAGCCGTGCGGAGGTCGAGGCGGCCAAGCTGCTCACGCTGGCCTGCGCCAAGCTGGTGGACGCCGGGACCGAGGCCCCGGAGAACGCCGCGCTGGCCAAGCTGACTTCCTCCGAGACCGCGGTGCGGGTGGTGGACCGGGCGCTTCAGGTCCACGGGGCGACGGGCTGGGTGCGCGGGCACCCCCTGGAGTTCCTGTACCGCTACGTCCGGATGATGACGATCATCGAGGGGACCTCGGAGATCCAGAAGGTGATCGTCGCCCGTGCCATGGGCCTGGGCTGAGCCCGCGCCGCCCCCGCCGTCCCTCGCGAATCCGAAGGATTGTTGAGCACTTCCATGAGCAGCACACGCAGTAGTTCCGCCGGCGGTCCCGCCCTCAGTGTCGAGTACGGCGCCGCCGTGCCCGGCGATCTGCCCGGCGTCCTGTCCCGCTACGACCACTGGGTCCGCACCGCCCCGGCGGCGCCCGCCGTCGAGGACGGCGAACTGACCTGGTCCTACGCCGAGTTGGACGCGCTCGCCGAGCGGGTCACCGAGTCCTTGCGGGGACGGGTCTCCCCCGGCGAGCTGGTCGGGGTGTGCCTGGACCGGTCCGCCGCGCTGGTCGCGGTGGCCGTCGGGCTCGCCCGGCTCGGCGCCGTCTATCTGCCGCTGGGGCCGCGCCCCGGCGAGCGGCGGCTGGCCGCCGTCACCGAGCGGCTCGGCCTGCCGTGCCTGATCGGCGACCCGGGCCTGCTGCCGCAGGAGTACCGCGCCGGGGACCCCCTCCCGCTGGACCTCCCGGCGCAGGGCGCCAACGCGGCCCCGGCCGTCGTCGCCGCCTTCGGTGCCGCGCGGCCCCGACAGCCCGTTCCCGACGGGACGTTCTACGCCGTGCTGACCTCCGGCTCGACCGGCACCCCCAAGGCGGTCGCGGTCGGCGGCGCCTCGCTGGCCGCGCTGCTGCACTGGTACGGCGGGCTCACCGGCTCCGGTCCCGGCGACCGGCACAGCCTGCTGGTCGGTGTCTCCTTCGACCCGCACATCAAGGAGCTGTGGGCGGCCCTGACCACCGGCGCGGCGCTGACCGTCCCGCCGGAGGAGGTCCGCTGGGACCCGGACGCGCTGACGGGCTGGTGGCGGCGCGCGGATGTGTCGGTGGCCGTGCTGCCCACGCCGCTGGCCGAGATGGTCTTCGAGCGGCCCTGGCCCGCGCTGCCCGCGCTGCGGCACCTCTGCGTCGGCGGCGACCGGCTGCGCCGCCGCCCCGCGCCGGAGGTGACCGCACGGGTGCACAACGCCTACGGGCCCGCCGAGGCCACCGTGCAGACCACCGCGCACACCCTCGCCCCCGGGCGCGAGGACCCGGCCACGGCCCCGCCGATCGGCACGCCGGTGGACGGCGCCCTCGTCTGCGTCACCGACGCCGAGGGGCAGGTCGTTCCCCGGGGCGAGGCCGGTGAGCTGCGCATCGGCGGCAGCGGGCTGTCCCTGGGCTATCTGGACCGGGAGTTGACGGCCGAGCGCTTCGTGGCCCCGCCGCCCGGCGTGACCGGCACGGACCGGGTCTACCGCACCGGAGACCGGGTGCTGATGCGGGCGGACGGGGTGCTGGAGTTCCTCGGCCGCATGGACGACCAGGTCAAGGTGAGCGGGGTGCGGATCGAGCCCGCCGAGGTGGAGGCGGCCTTCGAGCAGGACCCGCGGGTGCGGCGCGCCGCGGTCGCCGCGCGCACCTGCGCGGACGGCGTGCTGAGCCTGGTCGCGTTCGTGCAGCCCGCTCCCGGCGACGTGCCGCCGCAGACGGCCGAGTTGGTACACGGGGTGCGCGGCTGGCTGCCCGAGCAGGCGGTGCCCGCGATCGTACGGATCGTCGACGCCTTCCCGCTCGATGCCAACGGGAAGATCGACCGGGCGGCACTGCTGGCCGCCGAGGAGCAGCGGGCCGGGTCCGCGCCGCCGGCCGAGGGGGAGCCGGGCTCGGCCACCGAGCGCCTGGTGGTTGAGCTGTGCCGGGAGCTGCTGGGCCGGCCGGAGGTCGGCCCTGAGGACAACTTCACCCAATCCGGCGGGAGTTCGCTGATCGCCGCCCGGCTGCTGGCGGCCCTCGAAGAGCGGTGCGCGGTGCGTCTTCGGGCGCCGGAGGTGCTGCGCCAGCCCGATCTGCGCGCGCTGGCCGCGCTCGTCGACTCCCGGCGGGACTCCGCTCTGGCGGGGGCGTGAGATGGACGGGACAACGGAAGTGACCGATGTGACAGAGCTGACCGGGATACGCGAGAAGGCCGTGGCGCAGGACGCTCCCGCCGGTGGCGTGCTGGGCGAGGTGCTGGCCCATGCGCGGACGGCGCCGCACGCGCCGGCCGTGACCGACGGCGAAACCACCCTCACCTACGGGGAGTTGGTGGCCTCGGCCCGGCGTCTTGCGGATGCGCTGCGGGAGCGCGGGGTGCGCCCGGGCACGGCGGTCGGCCTGCTGGTGCCGCACTCGGTGACCACCGTGGTCGCCCAGCTCGCCGTGTGGTGGGCCGGCGGCCATTACGTACCGCTGGACCCCGACTATCCGCAGCCGCGCATCCACACCATGCTCACCGATGCCGAGGTCGCGCTGACGGTCGGCGAGAAGGAGGTGCTGGGGGCCGCGGGGATTCCCGCCGAGCGGGCGCTGCCGCTGTCCGGTACGGAGGCCGTCGGCGCGACGGCCGGGGCGGACGCCCCGTACGCGGGCTCCTGCGCTCCGTACGACCCGGACGCCATCGCCTACGTGATGTTCACCTCGGGGTCGACGGGACGGCCCAAGGGCGTGGCGCTGACCCAGCGCGGCATCGCCGCACTGGCCGTCCGCCCCGGGTATGTGACGGTCACGGCGCGCGACCGCGTGCTGCTGCACTCCCCGCTGACCTTCGACGCCTCCGCCTTCGAGGTGTGGGGCGCGCTGGCCAACGGTGCCGCGGTGGCGGTGTCCACCGCCGGCCGGCTCTCGCTGGACGGGCTGGCGCGGGACGCACAGCGGCTGGGTGCCACCCTGACCGTGCTGACCACCGCGCTCTTCCACCACCTCGCCGCCCGGCGCTCGCCCCTGTTCGGCGTGCTGCGCGCGGTGCTCGTCGGCGGTGAGGCGCTCTCCGCGCAGCACTCCCGCGCCGTACTGCGGGCGTTCCCCCGGCTGGAGCTGATCAACGCCTACGGTCCCACCGAGGGCACCACCTTCGCCACCACGCACCGCGTCACCGACGCCGACTGCGACGGGCCGCCGCCCATCGGCCTGCCGTGCGCCGGGGCCAGTGCGCACGTCCTGGACGAGCGCGGCGAGCCGGTGCCCGCCGGGGAGCGCGGCGAGCTGTGGATCGGCGGGCCGCGGCTGGCCCGCGGCTATCTCCGGCGGCCCGACCTGACCGAGGAGCGCTTCGTGCGGCGCCCCGGACTCGGGCGGCTCTACCGCAGCGGCGATCTCGTCTCGGCGCGCCCCGACGGCACGCTGGACTTCCACGGGCGCGCCGACGACCAGGTCAAGGTCCGCGGCTTCCGGATCGAACCGGGCGAGATCGAGCACGAGCTGCGGCGCCATCCGCGGGTGACGGACGCCGCGGTGGTCGTGCAACGGCCCAGCGCGGACGACGCCCGGCTGGTCGCCTTCGTCGTCCCCGCCCCCGGATCAGCGCACGGCGGCCCGTCCCCGGAGGAACTGCGCGCCCACCTGGAACAGCACCTCCCCGCCCACCTGGTGCCCAACGTCTGGTCGCTGATCGAGGCGCTGCCGGTCACCGGCACCGGCAAGGTGGACCGCCAGGCGCTGATCGAGCGCCAGGTGCACACCGAGGCGGCGGAGGGGGCGCCCGCCGCCCTCTCCCCCATCCAGCGGACCGTGGCCGAGATGTGGAGCCGGGCGCTGGAGCTGGAAGTGGACCGGCCGGACGCCGACTTCTTCGCCCTGGGCGGGCACTCCCTGCTCGCGCTGAGCGTGGTGGAGGAGCTGCGCGAGGACCTGGGCGTGGAGCTGACGCTGCCGGAGTTCATGGCCGCTCCGACTGTGGCCGAGCAGGCGTCGCTGGTCGAGCGGGCGCTGCTGGCCGCACCGGAGGAATCCGGCGCTACGGACGGCACCGGCGGCGCGGAGGCCCGCGCTGCGCACACCTCACCCGACGCCACAGCCCTGGAGGCAGACCGATGACCACCGCCCCGGACGCCGCGCGCGAGGAGGACCTGCTGCGGCTGGCCCGGGCGCGGCGCGCCAACGCCCGCAAGGACACGGCGCGTTCGGCCCCGCCCGGTCCCGCGCAGGAGGCCGGGCCGCTCCCGCTCTCGCACGCCCAGCGCCGCATGTGGCTCATGGACCGGCTCGGGCAGGGCGGCGCGCTCTACAACGTCCCCTTCGCCACCCGGGTGCGCGGCCCCTTCGACCCCGCCGTCCTGGCCGAGGCACTGACCGGGCTCGTACGCCGCCATGAGGTGCTGCGCACGCGCTACGGACAGCGGGACGGCGAGCCGTACCAGGAGGTCACGGCGGCCGAGCCGGTGCCGGTCGCGGTGGTGGCGGCCGAGGCGGACCTGCAACGGCAGCTGTACGAGGCCGCGGCGCGCCCCTTCGACCTGGCCGCGGGCCCGGTGCTGCGCGCGCTGGCCGTACGGCACGCGCCCGACGACCACACCGTGCTTCTGACGCTGCATCACATCGCCATCGACGGCGGATCGTTGGCGGTGGTGGCGGCAGAGCTGAGCGCCCTGTACCGGGCGGCGGCCGAGGGCGGGGAGCCGGTGGGGATCGGCGCGCGCCCGCCGCAGTACGGGGAGTACGTCCGCCGGGAGCGCGCGGAGGCGGCGGAGCTGGAGAGCGGGCTGGAGTACTGGCTGGGGCGGCTGCACGGCGCCCGTCCCGCTCCGCTGCCCCGGCCCGCGGCGCCCGGCGCGGGCCCGCGGGGTGCGGGCCGGGTGCTGGACCTGCCGCTGGCGCCCGACGTCCTGGACGGGCTGCGGGGGGGGGGGGGGCGCCCCCCCGCCACACTCTTCACGGTGGTGCTCGCCGGGGCGTTCGCCACGCTGCTGGAGGCCACCGGAGAGGAGGACCTGGTGATCGGCTGCGCCAGCAGCCACCGCGACCGCGCCGGGCTGCGCGACCTGGTCGGGCTGTGCGTCAACACCCTTGCCGTACGGGCGGATCTGACCGGCGCCGAGGACTTCCACGCCGTACTGGAGCGGGTGCGCGACGCTCTCCTGGAGGCACAGCAGCACCGGGACGTGCCCTTCGATCTGATCGTCGAGCACCTGGGCGGCGCGGCCCGGGACCGGGACGGCCATCCGCTGGTCTCCGTCACCGCCGATGTGCTGACCGGAACCCTCGCGCTGGATCTGCCCGGCGCGCGGTGCGAGGCGGTGGACATCGACCTGGGCACGGCCAAGTTCGGCCTGGGTCTGTACGTCGAGGAGGCGCGAAACGGGCAGGGGCCGCGCTGTCTGCTGCAGTACGACCGCGGCCGGCTCGACGAGGAGAGCGCGGCGCGCCTGCTGGACGGCTTCGCCGGTCTGCTGACGCGGGTCGCGGCGGACGACGCCGGCGCGCTGCACCGCCCCGAACTCACCGCGACACCGGGTGAGTTGCGCCCTCACCCCGCGCTGGAACTCCTGCTGGCGCGCCCGGACGTCGCCGAGGCGTTCGTGCTGGAGCCGGACGGCCGACCGCCGCTGGCGTACGTGGTGCCCTCCCCCGCGAGCGCACCCGCGCCGCCGCAGGTGCGCAATGCGCTGCGCGCCCGCCTCGACCCCGATCAGCTGCCGGCCGCGGTGACGGTGCTGGACGCGCTGCCGCGCGCGGCGGACGGGTCGGTGGACACCGCCCGGCTGCCGGGCGCTCCCCGGCAGGCGGCGCCCGAGCCGCTGGGGACGCGGGCGCGGGCCGTGCGTGCGGCCTTCGGCGAACTGCTCGGCGCGAAGCCGGGCCCGGACGGCGACTTCTTCCTGCTGGGCGGCCACTCCCTGATGGCGGTGCAGCTCGCCGAGCGGCTGCGCACCCGGCTGCGCCTGCCGCTGACCGGCCTGGACGTCATGGAGCACCGCACCCCGCGGGGGCTCGGCGCGCTGCTGGACGAGCGCGCCCGGCAGCGGCAGTCCGCGCCGCGGACCGGTGCCAGGACGTCCGCAGCGCGGCCCGGGACGGTGCTGGTGACGGGCGCGACCGGGGGCGTAGGGGCCTTCGTCGTACAGGAGTTGATCGCCAGGGGCCGCCCGGTGCGCGCGCTGGCACGGCCCGAGTCGGCCCATCTGCTCACCGCGGACGGCGTGGAGGTGGCCGAGGGCGATCTCGGCGACCCGCAGAGCCTGCGGGCCGCGATGGCGGGCGCGGACTCCGTCATCCACGCCGCCTGCACCTTCACCTCGCCCGAGGTCGATCTCACGGCGCTGTGCGCCCTGTTGGACGGCTGGCGCCAAGGCAGCTTCGTCTTCGTCAGCAGCGTGGACGCCTACGGGCAGCCGCCGGTCACCGACGTCGCCGAGGACACCCCGTCGGCCGCGCCGCTCACCTCCTACGGGCAGGCCAAGCTCGACGCGGAGCAACTGGTGCTGGCGGCGGCGGGCCACAACGGGCGCGGCGGAGCGAGCGCGGTGCGCGCGCCCATCGTGTGGGGGCCGCACCACCGGCTGCGCGACCAGTTGCGGTGGGGGGCGACCGGCACGCTGTTCCAGGCCGTGCGGGCCGGTGCGCCTATCGAGCTGCCGTCCGCCGGCTCCGGCCCGTACGGTGCCCCGTGGGTGCACGCTGCGGCGCTCGCGCGCGCCCTGGTGACCTGCGTGGAGCGGCCCACCGGTGCCGTGGTCAACGCGGTGGGCGGCCATGTGGAGTGGGCCGACTTCACGGCGGAGCTGATCCGGCTGCTGGGGAGCGGGAGCGAGATCCGCCGTGCGGCGGGCGGGGGTTCGGCCCTCGCGGCGCCCGGCACACCGGAGCTGGCGCACCGCCGCCGCTACCAGGCACCGACCCTCGCCGCCGATCTGGCCGAGCGGCCCGGGGAGGACTGGCGCTCGGTCGTCGCCGCGATGCTGGAGAGCTGAGCGGGCGTCCGGTGCGGGCTGGGGCACAGCCCGCACCGGGCCCCGGGGCCACTCCCCGGCTTTCCCAGATTTTTGCCGTCCGAGGGCCGCTCCCGATGCACCTCCTCGGCCCGCAGCACGTCCTGATAAGTGCGACGCCGCTCTCCACCCCCCAGGAGCGGCGTCGCCTCGTCTCCCCTGGAGGCCAAGGGGCGGCCGCCGCCCCTCCCCCTCGATACTTGCACCACTCACGTATCGTGGATCCATGATCGACAATTCCACCGGCCGCCCGCTGCGCGTCCTGTTCTGCATCGGCGTCACCCAGGAGTTCTTCAACGCCGGCGCCGACGAGCGCGAGCTGGTCGCCAAGGCGCTCCCGGAGGCCTTCGGCGAGCTGGGCGAGCGCTTCGGCATCACCGTCCTGGGGACGATGGACGACGACCAGCTGATGGTCGGCGCGTCCGGCGCCTGGCCCTGGACCTCCTACATCCTCGCCGACGCGCCCGCCCTGGACGCCGTCTGCGGGATCTGCAACATCGTGCGCGAACAGGCCGTCGGGGAGCACCGGCTGTGGCGCTATCTCCGGATCGAGGCCCGGGTCGGCCGGGCCCTGTTCTTCGGCAACAGCTGAGCCGGCGCTCTTCGGCACCACCGACCAGACGGCAACCGAGAGGACCTCACCCGTGCCCGCCCCCTCCTGTGCTCCCCTGCCCCTGGCCGACCTGACCGGCCGGGTGGCGCTGATCACCGGCGCCGCGCAGGGGCTGGGCGCCGCCCTGGCCCGCGCGTTCTTCGACCACGGCGCGAAGGTGGCGCTGCTGGACTTCGATACGGCCCGCAACGCCGAGACGGCCCGTGCGCTGGACCCGAGCGGCGAGCGGGTGCTGCCCGTCACCGCCGATCTCGGCGACACCGCGCAGGCCGAGGCCGCCCACCGGTCCGTCCAGGAGCGGTGGGGCGGGGTGGACATCCTGGTCAACAACGCCGCCAGGGCCCCGATGAGCAACCTGTGGGAGATCGGCCCCGAGGAGTGGGACGGCGTCTTCCGCGTCAATGTCGCCGGCACCTTCTTCCTCACCCGCGCCGTCGCCCAGGACATGCGCCGCCGCGGCAAGGGCGGGCGGATCGTCACCATGGTCTCCGTCAGCGGCCAGACCGCCCGCCCCACCGCCGTGCACTACGGCGCCTCCAAGGCCTCGCTGATCGCCCTGACCCGGGTGTTCGCCACGGAGCTGGCCGCCGACGGCATCACCGTCAACGCCATCGCCCCGGCGATGATCGACACGCCCATGGTCCGTACGGTCGGCGAGGAGAAGCTGGCGGAGATGACCGGCCGGGTCCCCGTGGGCCGCATCGCCACCCCGGAGGAGGTCGCCCAGCTGGCGCTCTACCTGTCCGGCGACGCCGCCGGGTTCATCACGGGCGCCACGTACGACATCAACGGCGGGGTGCTGATGCGCTGAGCCCGTCCCGTGGACCGGCCCGCCCTCACTCGGCCGCTGCCTCGATCAGGCAGTACGGAGCGGCCTGCGCCAGCGGGGTCACCGAGGCGAGGGAGAGTCCCGCGCGGCGGCACAGGTCCGCGAAGTCGGCCCGGGTCCGTTCCCTGCCGCCCACGTTCACCAGCATGTTGAGGTCGGTGAGGTAGGTGAGTCCGGCGGACTCGGTGTCGACGGTCTCGGGCAGAACGGGTTCCACGATCAGTACACGCCCGTCGGGCGGCAGCACCTCGCGGCAGTGGGTCAGGATCGTGACCGCCTGCTCGTCCCTCCAGTCGTGCAGGACGCTCTTCATCAGGTACAGGTCGGCGCCTTCGGGGACCGAGCGGAAGAAGTCTCCCGCCACCAGGGAGCAGCGCGCCGTCAGCCCGTGGCGCTGCAGCGTCGCGGGCGCCTGGGCCAGGCCCTCCTCGGTGTCGTAGAGGACGCCCGTAAGGGCCGGGTGTCCGGCGAGTACGCCGCTCAGTACGGTGCCGTCACCGCCGCCGATGTCGGTGACCGTGGTGAACCGGCCGAAGTCGAAGGCGAGCGGCAGCGCGGCGGCCGTCTCCTGCGCGGCCTGGCTCATGGCCGCGTTGAACTCCGCGGACAGCTCGGGGAGTTCCCTCAGGTGGCTGAAGAAGTCCTTGCCGAAGATCGGGTCGAAGGCGATGGCGCCGGTGCGGACGCTGTCGTCCAGGTGCTCCCAGGCGCGCAGCATCGCCGGCTCGGTGAACATCCGTACCAGCGAGGTGAGCGAGCCGGGCCGCCCGGGGTCCAGGAGCGCGCCGGCGGGGGTCACCGAGAAGGAGCCCGCGGTGCGTTCGCGCAGCAGCCCCAGACTGGTCAGGGCGCGCAGAAACCGGGTCATGGGCTGGGGTTCGGCCCCGGCGTCGGCGGCCACCTCGGCTGCCGGGCGCTCCTTGTCGCCGATCAGCTCCACCACCCTCAAGCGGACGGCGGCGCGAACGGTCTGCGCGGCCATGCTCCCGAAGACGAGCCGTTCGAGCAGTTCATGGCCGCCCTCCACGGCGCCCGTCCTGTCGTCGCGTATCACTGTTGCTTCCCTTCGGTCGTACCGGCGAGCGCGCCCGGCGTGCACCCGGCGAAGGCCAGAACGTCGCGGTGCAGATGGGACTGGTCGACATAGCCGCAGGCCATGGCGGTTTCGGCGGGGCCCTGGCCGGCGCGCAGCCGTCGGGCGGCGTGGTCGAAGCGGACCAGCATCGCGGCCCGTTTGGGGGTGAGGCCGAGCTGGGCGCCGAACCTGGACCACAGCCGCTTGCGGCTCCACCCGCAGGACGCGGCGAGGTCGGCGACCCGGGTCCGGCCCTGGTGCAGGACGATGCGCTCCCAGCTGGCGGCCACCTCCGGGTCGACGGACGGTGGCCTCGCGTACCGGCGTGCCAGAAACTCCTCCAGCAGCGCGAAGCGTCGCGGGCCCGCCGTGGCGGCGGCCAGCTGCTCCCGCAGCCGGGCCGCCTGCCGCCCCCACACCTCCTCCAAGTCGGTGACGTGGCCGTTCAGTTCGGATACGGACACGCCCAGCAGGGCGGGCGCGACCGTCGGCGACAGGTGCACCTCGATGCAGTCGACCCGCCGGCCGCGGATGCGGGTGGGGCCAGGGAACAGGGCGGCGACAAGGCTCCCGAGCCGCTGCCGGCCGGTGGCGCCGTCGACCGTCAGCATGTCGTCCTCGAAACCGATGACGACGGTCACGACCGGCTGAGGCAGCACCCGCATGTCCAGTCCGGCGCCCAAGCGGTCCCGGAAGGCCGCCACTTGGACGCCGTCGGCCCGTACGCCGTCGGCAGGTGCGCTCACCTCCCAGCCGGCTGCTTCCTCACGATCCACTGGATGCGACCTCCCGGTCTTCGTACCGCTGACGGCTCTTGACGGGCGCCGGCGAGCCGGTGGCCGCGGCGCGTGCCCCCAGTGTCGCCGGGGCCGGCGCCGACCGTCTTGGACGAATGTTCCCGGCGGCGCGGAACAGGACCGCAGGGGCCGGACGATTCCCCTGCGGCCGGGCGGCGTGCGCCCTACTCGTGGTCGCCGCCGTCCCACAGGTCGGTGCGGTGCGCGTCCACCAGGGCGCCGATGCGGGCCAGCGCCTCGGTCACGGGCAGCGGGTCCAGGCGGCGGCCGTCGCGCAGCCGCAGGGCGACCTGGTCCGCCGCGGCCTCTCTGGCGCCGACGACCGCCTGGTAGGGCACGAGGCGGGCGGCCCGGATGCGGGCGCCCAGCGAGCCGCGCTCGGGCCCGGCGAGTTCGGCGCGCAGCCCGCGTTCCTCGCAGTGCCCCACGAGGCGTTCGGCGTCCGGCAGTTCGGCGTCGGAGATCGGCAGCACCACCAGCTGGGTGGGCGCGAGCCAGGCGGGGAAGGCGCCGCCGTGGACCTCGATGAGGTGCGCGACGGCCCGCTCCACGCTGCCGATGACACTGCGGTGCACCATCACCGGGCGGTGCTTGGCGCCGTCGGGGCCGATGTAGTGCAGATCGAACCGGGCGGGCTGGTGGAAGTCGACCTGGACGGTGGACAAGGTGGCCTCGCGGCCCGCGCCGTCGGCGATCTGCACATCGATCTTGGGGCCGTAGAACGCCGCCTCGCCCTCGACGGCCTCGTACGCCAGGCCCGCTTGGTCCAGCACGTCGGCCAGCAGGGCGGCGCTGCGCTCCCACAGGCCGGGGTCGGCGACGTACTTCCCGCCCTCGCCCGGCAGCGAGAGCCGGTAGCGGGCCGCACGGATACCGAGGGCTTCGTAGGAGCGCCGGATGAACTCCAGTGCCGCGCCCGCCTCTTGGACCACCTGGTCCTCGGCGCAGAAGATGTGCGCGTCGTTGAGCTGGATCGCCCGGACCCGGGTCAGCCCGCCGAGTACGCCGGACAGCTCGGCGCGGTGCATGCCGCCCAGTTCGGCCATCCGCAGCGGCAGCTCGCGGTAACTGTGCGCCCTGGAGCGGTAGATCAGCGCGTGGTGGGGGCACAGGCTCGGCCGCAGGACGACTTCCTCTCCTGCCTCTGCGCCCAGTCGCATCGGGGGGAACATCTCCTGCCGGTAGAGCGACCAGTGCCCGGATATCTCGTACAGCTCCCGCTTGGCCAGCACCGGCGAGTAGACGTGCCGGTAGCCCGCGCCGCGTTCGGCGCCGCGGATGTACTCCTCCAGGGCGTGCCGAACGACGGCGCCGTCGGGCAGCCAGTACGGCAGCCCCGCGCCCATCAGCGGGTCGGTGTCGAACAGGCCCAGCTCGCGGCCGAGTTTGCGGTGGTCGTACATGGCTTGCTCCTCGCTCGATTCGGGTCGTCGAGGCGAGTGGCCCGCGCCGGCCGGCTCCGGCGCCGTCCCCATGGCAGAGCCCCGGGGCACTCGCCCCGGGGCTCTGACCAAGACAGCTCTCAGCGCGCCGGGACACTCTCCGGCGTCGTTGTCGAACCAGCGCGCTTCATCATGGGGCCGACGGTAGCAGGGCCGCCGGCGCCGCGTCACCGGGGTTTTCGGCGGGCGGGCACGGCGCCGGGCCCGTCGGTCCCACACGGTCCACGGCCTCGTCCAGCAGGCGGCGCAACCGCAGTGCGTCGGGGGCCACGGCGGTGACCAGCGCCGCCGGGCCGGCCAGCGGGGTCAGTACGCCCTGGCCGCCGGCCGCTTCGCCGCCCAGCAGCTGGACCGGCGGCGGATCGCTCGCGAACCGCGGGTCCACGACCAGGAGTTGACCGACGGCGCGGTTGCCGCCGAGCACGGCCGCGGTGTCCCAGCCGGGCACGCCGGGGCCGTAGGCGGTCTCCTGATCCAGGAGGGTGCGCCCGGCCCTGCGGACCGTCAGGCGGCTGCGCAGCGCTCCGGCCGGCTCGCCGCTGCGGCCGAGCACCTGCTCCTCGCGCAGCACCAGACGGGCGGTGGGGGCGAGGTCGACGGTGGTGCTCATGTGCAGGTCGCTGCCCGCCGCGGAGATCAGCGGCTCCGGCAGCCACTCCATGAAGGCGCCGTCCGCGACCGTCAACCGCACGTCGTACGTGGCGTGTTCGCGGGTGCGTCCGGGCAGCGCCACGGTGGCCGCGGCGGCCGTGACGCGCAGCGCGGCGTCCGCTTCGGCAGTGGCCTCGATGCGCAGCCGGTCGCCGCCCAGCGGTGCGCTCATCGCGCCGACCACGCACACCTGCGCCTGGGGCCCGTAGAAGCGGATGCGGCGCAGCGCGAGGGGGCCGTCGCCGTCCAGGACGGGCAGCGCGGTGCCGCCTGCCGCGCCGGACCGGGCGGTGATCCGGGCGGTGGCGCGCAGTCCGCTCGCCGTGGGGGCGGGCGGCCCACTCCGTAGGGGGGCAGCCCTGACGGAGGCTTCCCGTACGGGCCCGTCCGGCGGCGCGAGGGTCATCCGGCGGGTACCGCGTCCGGGGCGGATGCCGCGGTCCACTCGGCGAGGCGTGCGCGCACCCAGTCCGACACGGGTCGTACGCCGTTCTCGGTCTTGAGCGCGGTGAAGGCGACGGGCAGTTCGCCGCGCTGGGCCTTGGCGTCGCGGGCCATGCCCGCCAGGTCGACGCCCACGTAGGGCGCCAGGTCGGTCTTGTTGACGACCAGGAGGTCGGCGCTGGTGACGCCGGGGCCGCCCTTGCGCGGGATGTCGTCGCCGCCCGCGACGTCGATGACGAAGATCTGCGCGTCGACCAGTCCCTTGGAGAAGGTGGCGGTGAGGTTGTCGCCGCCGGACTCGACCAGGATCAGGTCCAGCGGTCCGACGGCCTCCTCCAGGTCCTCCACGGCCTCCAGGTTGGCGGAGATGTCGTCGCGGATGGCGGTGTGCGGGCAGGCGCCGGTCTCCACGGCGGTGATCCGCTCGGCGGGCAGCACGGCCTCGCGGAGCAGGAATTCGGCGTCCTCGCGGGTGTAGATGTCGTTGGTGACCACCGCGATGGACAGCTCCTCGCGCAGCGCGCGGCACAGGGCGGCGACGGTGGCGGTCTTGCCGGTGCCGACCGGTCCGCCCAGGCCGATGCGCAGGGCGCGGCGGGTGCCGTCGGCGCGTACGGGGTCGGCGGCGCTGTAGGTGTGGCGGTGCGGGAAGGCGCCGTCGCCGTGGTCGAGGTGCATGCGGGCTCCAGGTGGTGCGTGGGCGGGTGGATGGGTGGTCGGGAACGGGGGGTCGGGGTGGTCAGGAGGCGAACAGGCGTACCGGCCAGGCCGCGTGCTGCTCGGCGGTGATGTCCAGCAGCGGTGCGGAGGCGGCGGGCAGCGCGTCGGTGCCCTCGTGCGGCACCCGCGCCGCGGCCTCGGCCGCCCGTTCCGCGACCCGGTCCAGGTCGGTGGCCAGGCGGGCGAGGACGGCGGTGGCGTCGAAGGGGTCCAGGCTCAGCAGGCGTACGGCGGCGGTGGCCGGGCCGCCGATGCTCTCGTAGGCGACGGCGTGCGCGGCGTCCAGCGGGGTGAGTCCGGCCGAGCGGGCCGCGAGGCCGAGGACGACGGGCTGGTGGGCGCCGCGCGGCCGGGCCGCGGCCAGGGCGTCGAGCTCGGGCGAGGGCCAGGTGGCGCGGGCGGCGCGCATCATCTGCCGTCCCAGTCTGCGCGCGGTCAGCCGCAGCGCGGGAACCGGGGTGCGGGCGTCGGCGGCCTCGTCCAGCAGGAGCGGGTCGCAGCCCTCCGCCGCGGCCGCGGCCAGGGCCGCGGCGACCAGTCCGGCGGTGTGCAGTCGGCCGCGGCAGAAGTCCTCCAGGGAGGGGGCGTCCTTGATGCGCCCTGCCGTCACGGCCGGTTCGGCGCCGCCGGAGTGGGCGTGCCCTCCGGCGGGGAACCGGCCGTCGGCCAGGATGAGGAGGGCCGCGCGGCTCATCGTGCTTCCTTGTCGGGTGCTTTCATGGCCGCTCAGAACAGGAAGTACCGCTGGGCCATGGGCAGTTCGGCGGCGGGCGCGGGCTCGACCGCGTCGCCGTCGATGGTCACGGTGAAGGTGTCGGGGTCCACCTGCACCCGCGGCAGGGCGTCGTTGCCGCGCATATCGGCCTTGGTGACGCCGCGGGTGCTGTGGATGGCCTGGAAGGGCTTGGCCAGGCCGAGCCGCTCGGGCAGCTGGTCCTCGATGGCCTGCTGGGAGACGAAGTTGACGGAGTTGGCCGCCGGGGCCCGGCCGATGGCGCCGAACATCGGGCGCGGCAGGATCGGCTGCGGGGTGGGGATGGAGGCGTTGGCGTCGCCCATCTGCGCGTACGCTATCTGCCCGCCCTTGATGACCAGTTGGGGCTTGACGCCGAAGAACGCCGGGTCCCACAGCACCAGGTCGGCGAGTTTCCCGTCCTCCACGGAGCCGATCTCGTGGTCGACGCCCTGGGCGACGGCGGGGTTGATGGTGTATTTGGCGACGTAGCGGCGGGCGCGGTGGTTGTCGGCGAGGAGGTCGCCGGGCAGGCTGCCGCGCCGCTTCTTCATCACGTGCGCGGTCTGCCACGTCCGCAGCACGACCTCGCCGATCCGCCCCATGGCCTGGGCGTCGGAGGACATGATCGAGATGGCGCCGAGGTCGTGCAGGATGTCCTCGGCGGCGATGGTGGAGGGCCGGATGCGGGACTCGGCGAAGGCCAGGTCCTCGGGCACCGCGGGGTTGAGGTGGTGACAGACCATCAGCATGTCGAGGTGTTCCTCGACGGTGTTGACGGTGTGCGGCCGGGTGGGGTTGGTGGAGGCCGGGAGCACGTTCGGCTCGGAGACCATGGCGATCATGTCGGGGGCGTGACCGCCGCCCGCGCCCTCGACGTGGTACGCGTGAATGGAGCGTCCCGCGATGGCGGCGAGGGTGTCGGCGAGGAAGCCGGCCTCGTTCAAGGTGTCGGTGTGGATGGCGAGTTGGGCGCCGCTCTCCTCGCAGATCCGCAGACAGGCGTCCAGTACTGCGGGGGTCGCGCCCCAGTCCTCGTGGATCTTGAAGCCGAGTACGCCCGCGCGCAGCTGGTCGCGCATGGACTGCGCGGACATGGTGTTGCCCTTGCCCAGCAGTCCGATGTTGACGGGCAGGTCGTCCATGGAGGCGAACATCCGGGCCAGGTGCCAGGATCCGGGGGTGATGGTGGTGGCCTTGCTGCCCTCGGCCGGGCCCGTACCGCCGCCGATCATCGTCGTCACACCGGACGCGAGCGCTTCGTCGGCCTGCTGGGGGCAGATGAAGTGGACGTGGGTGTCGATGGCCCCGGCGGTCAGGATCTTCCCGTTGCCCGCGATGATCTCGGTTTCCGGGCCGATGACGAGGTCGGGGTGGACGCCGTCCATGGTGTCGGGGTTGCCGGCCTTGCCCAGGGCGGCGATGCGGCCGTCGCGGATGCCGACATCCGCCTTGATCACGCCCCAGTGGTCCAGCACGACGGCACCGGTGATAACGGTGTCAGGGGTGCCTTCGGCGCGGGTGGCGCGGGACTGCCCCATGGATTCGCGGATCACCTTGCCGCCGCCGAAGACGGCTTCGTCGCCCGCGCGCCCGGGGCCGCCGCTGCGGTCCTCGGTGATCTCGATCAGCAGATCGGTGTCGGCCAGGCGGATGCGGTCGCCGGTGGTGGGGCCGAAGAGGTCGGCGTGGGCGGCGCGGGTCAGTTCAGCCATCGAGGGGGCCTCCGGTCTCGCCGCGCAGGCCGGTGACGATCCGCTTGCCCCCGATGGGGACCAGCTCGACCTCGGTGGGGATGCCGGGTTCGAAGCGCACGGCGGAGCCGGCGGGGATGTTCAGGCGCTTGCCGTGCGCGGCCGCACGGTCGAAGTCGAGGCCGGGGTTGGCCTCGGCGAAGTGGTAGTGGGAGCCGACCTGGACCGGGCGGTCGGCGGCGTTCAGGACGGTCATACGGATGACGGGGAGGCCCTGGTTGAGCGGCACGGGCTCCTCGGCGTACAGGATCTGTCCCGGGATCATCTTCGTTCCCCCCGCCGTCAGTTGATGGGTTCGTGGACGGTGACGAGCTTGGTGCCGTCGGGGAAGGTGGCCTCGACCTGGACGTCGTGGATCATCTCCGGGACGCCTTCCATGACCTCGTCGCGCCGCAGCACCTTGCGTCCTGTCGACATCAGTTCGGCGACGCTGCGGCCGTCCCGTGCGCCTTCGAGGATGTGCGAGGTGATCAGGGCGACCGCCTCGGGGTGGTTGAGCCGCACCCCACGGGACCGTCGCTTTTCGGCCACGTCTGCCGCCACATGAATCATCAGGCGTTCCTGCTCATGCGGGGTCAGTTGCATACCTTCCACCTCACCGTCATCCCGCCCGGGCACATCGGCCCAGGTCACGGGCGTGAAGACACCCGCATAGGCAGATGTATCACACACTCATTAAAGGCGGGGCAAACCACCACCCAGCGCTCCGCCATCACAACAGCCATCGAAACCGCCTGCCCGGGAGGCTAGTTCAGACAAATTTCGACCGCGTTAACTTGACGTCGGCGCCTTTGGTGAATACCGCCCCGAATCCGGGCCGCTCCCCCCATCCCGCCGGAGCCCAAACGGGCCGCGCTCCGCTTTCCGCAACTCCCTGTCCGGTATGCGCTCTTGACGTGGCGGCGAACGATCACGATCCTCATGTCCGCATCAATTCCGCTCCGCCCCACCCCCCCACGATCCTTACGGAGCCACCACGTGACTCGTTCGACCCGAATACGCCGCGCCGCCCTCTCCGCCGGTGCGTGCACCGCACTGGCCGCCGCCCTCCTGGGCACCGCGGCCGGAGCCCAGGCGCAGACCCCCACCGCGCAGGCCGCCCCGGACATCTCCGTCGCCGGCGTCAAGGCGCACCTGGACCAGCTGCAGTCCATCGCCGACGCCAACGGCGGCAACCGCGCCCACGGCAAGCCCGGCTACAAGGCGTCCATCGACTACATCAAGGGCAAGCTGGACGCCGCCGGATTCACCACCGCCGTCCAGGAGTTCACCTACAACGGCACCAAGGGCTACAACCTGGTCGCCGACTGGCCCGGCGGCAGCGAGGACCAGACCGTGATGGCCGGCGCCCACCTGGACTCCGTCGACGACGGCCCCGGCGTCAACGACAACGGCTCGGGCTCCGCGGGCATCCTGGAGGTCGCCCTGGCCGTCTCCCGCGAGCAGTACAAGCCCGCCAAGCACCTGCGCTTCGCGTGGTGGGGCGCCGAGGAGTACGGCATGGTCGGCTCCCGGCACTACGTCGACAAGCTGGCCACCGGCGACCGCTCGAAGATCAACGCGTATCTGAACTTCGACATGATCGGCTCGCCGAACCCCGGCTACTTCGTCTACGACGACGACCCCCGCCTGGAGAAGACCTTCAAGGACTTCTTCGCCGCCAAGAAGATCGACACCGAGATCGAGACCGAGGGCGACGGCCGCTCCGACCACGCCTCCTTCAAGGACGTCGGCATTCCGGTCGGCGGGCTGTTCTCGGGCGCGGACTACATCAAGACCCAGGAGCAGGCCAAGAAGTGGGGCGGCACGGCGGGCAAGGCCTTCGACCCCTGCTACCACTCCTCCTGCGACACGTCCAAGAACCTCGACGACACCGCGCTGGACAACAATAGCGACGCCATCGCCACCGCCGTGTGGCAGCTCAGCTCCTGACCTGCGCGCACTGACGCGGGCGCACGGCTGAGGCCGTGACGCTCACCCCTTGCGGCCCGGTCGCCGATCCCCGGCGGCCGGGCCGTCGTGCTGTGCCGCGGCCCCTGTGGAGCGGGGGGCGGCGGGCGGGTCGGGGTGGTGTGCCGCGATGCCGAAGCGCTGCCGCTCGCCGCTGCCGGACCCCAGCTGCCGCACCGAGGAGACCGTGCTGATCACCTGCTCCTCCTCCGGCGCCGCCGCCTCCAGTCGTTCCAGGTCAGCGGCGGAGACCAGCGCCACCAACGGCTTCCCGTGGCGGGTGAGGACCACCCGCTCATTGCCGTAGACGACGCGGTTGATCAGATCCGCGAGCTCGGCACGGGCTTGCGTCACCGGAATCTCATGAGCCATACCCCCAGCTTAGATGCCCTTCCTCGGGCCCGACCGGCCCGCGGGAACCCGAGGCCCCCGTTCCCGGTCCTCCCCTTCTGCGCCGCGCGGGAGTTGCCCGCCATCGAGCCGTCCGGCACTCCGGTCGACGCCACCTTGTGCAGGAGGAGCGGCGGTGCGGGCACGGGGGATTTTCGCTCTCAGCGAGCGAGGAAAACACCGCTGACCTGTTGCCTCTCGCCGTCCGCTGGGTCATGCTCACTGCCAGTAAAATGTACGTCCTGTACATTTTTCACAGAGGAGAGGAGCAGTCATGACCCCAGCCACTGCCCGCTATGTGCTGCCCGAGTTCACCGAGCGCACCTCACAGGGGACCCGGACCCTGGACCCGTACTCCAAGTTGCTCAGCGAGCGGATCGTTTTTCTCGGGACGCCGATCGACGACACCTCGGCCAACGACGTGATGGCGCAGTTCATCCACCTCGAACACGACGCGCCGGACCGGGACATCTCGCTCTACATCAACTCCCCGGGCGGCTCGTTCAGCGCGATGACCGCCATCTACGACACGATGCGGTTCGTGTCCTGCGACATCGAGACCATCTGCCTGGGGCAGGCGTCCTCCGCGGCGGCGGTGCTGCTCGCCGCGGGGACGCCGGGCAAACGGCTGGCCCTGCCGGGGGCGCGGATCATGATCCATCAGCCCTCGCTGAGCCAGCCGATCCAGGGGCAGGCCACCGATCTGCAGATCCAGGCCGAGGAAATGCTGCGCACCCGCGCGACGCTGGAGGAGATGCTCCAGCGGCACACCGGCCAGCCGCGCGAGCGGATCGCCGCCGACATCGAGCGGGACCGCTTCTTCGACGCGCGCGAAGCGGTGGAGTACGGGCTGATCGACCAGCTCACCCGCAACCGCGAGGAGCAGTCCGCCGCGTTCGGGCCGCGGTGAGCGGGGGTGCTGCCGCCCGAACTCCCGCCGCTGCCCGCACTCACCCGCGCCGAGGGCGCGTTCATCGACAGCTATCTGGAGGTGCTGGACCTGCTGGGCCGGATCAACCCGGCCCGTGGCAGCGATACGTACGGCGGCCTGCGGGCCGCCCAGGCCCTGGTGTCCAAAGCGGCCGAGCTGCGGGACGCGTTGTCCCTGATGCACACGAGGGGCGAGAGCAGCCTGCACACCCAGACTCTGACGCGAGCGCTGCGGGTGCTGGACGGGGAACGCCGGGCCGGGCGGGTCACCGTGCCGCCGCCTCCTGCGAGTTGAGGGGAAGGTCTCGCGACCGAGCGGCCGACTGCCCCGGCGCCGCTCCCCCTGATGGTGTAGCCGCGGCTGCGGCGATTGCCGGGGCGGATGCGCTCGGTGCGCGCACACGAGGTGCGGAACGCCTCGTTCCGTGCCTGGTGCGGGGCTCCTCACGGGTCGCGGGGCAGAAGGGAAAGGGGAGTTGTCCACCCGATCCGGTCAGCCGTGTTCAGCCTCACATCGCGCCGATTGGGCTCGGAAAACCGGCGGTGGGTGCGTGACGATCCCTTCGACGACAAGCCCCCGCCGCAGCGGCGGGGCGGTCCGGGCGGACGCCGAATCCTGCCGCCGCTCCGGATGCCCGGTCGACTTCACTGATCGGCAGGAACGGAGGACCCGAGTACGACGGGACCGTCGGCCGACCGGCCGCAGCGGTCCCTTGGGGTGAAGCCGCCGCCACCTCGACCGTGGCCGCGGCCGGGCATCTTCGCCTGCCCGAACCCGACAGGCACTCCTTCGCAGGCGGCTGACGAAGGGTTGCGCATGAGTGCGCACAAACGCATCCCCGCCGCAGTGGCCCGCACCGGGGCGGTCTCCGTCCTGACCCTGGCCGCCGTCGGCGGGACCATGCTCGTTCCGGGCGGCACCAGCGAGGCCGAGGCGGCATCGACCTCGGCCAAGGCCCTGCGGGTCGCCGCCTCGAAGCAGGGCTCGCCCTACAAGTGGGGGGCGGCGGGCCCGTACCGCTTCGACTGCTCGGGACTCACGCTCTACTCGTACAAGAAGGCGGGCAAGCGGCTGCCGCGCACCGCCGCGGCCCAGTACAACCGCACCCGGCACATCTCGGCATCCGCCCGCAAACGCGGCGATCTGGTCTTCTTCCACTCCGGCCGGAGCGTCTACCACGTGGGCATCTACGCCGGCAGCGGGCGGATCTGGCATGCGCCGAAGTCCGGCACGGTGGTGCGGCTGGAGAAGATCTGGTCGCGCAGCGTCTGGTACGGGCGGGTGAGGTGATACCGGGCAGGTGAACCGGCCTTCAACGGACGGGGAATGACGGTTGGTCAATAGGGGGCGGGCGGTGACGGGGCAGCGCCCTTCACCGCCCGCTTCCGGGGATCAGCGGCGGATGCGTACCGGCAGTGACGCCGGGCCGCGCACGATGGCGTCGGGCGACCGCCACGGCGGCTCCTGCGCCACCCCCGCTCCGGGCCCGCCCGCGGCCAGGCTCAAGCCGGGCGCCGCCACCGCCAGTTCCTCCAGGGCCGCGCACAGCTGGATCCGCGCGAGCTGCGCGCCGAGGCAGACGTGCGCACCGTGCCCGAACGTCAGGTGCCGGGCGGGCGAGCGGTCCACCAGGAGGGTTCCGGGGTCGAGGTGGATACGGGGGTCGAAGTTGGCGTGCAGCAGGGAGACCAGGACCGCCTCCCCCGCGCCCACCGGTGTGCCGCCCAGCACGACGGGCTCGGTGGCCACCCGGGTGAAGCTGATGGGGACGACGGGGGCGTAGCGCAGCAGTTCCTCGACCGCGGTCGGCACCGATTCGGGGTGGAGGGTCAACTGCCGCCACTGTGCGGGGTGTTCGAGCAGCGCGAGGACGCACAGGGAGAGCTGTCCGATGCTGGTCTCGTAACCGGCGTTGAGCAGCAGCTCGACCAGGGCCGCCAGCTCCGGCTCGGTCAGCGCGCCGTCCGCGTCGCGCGCCTGGACCAGGGCGCCGAGCAGATGGGCGCCGGGGTTGCGGCCCGCGCGGGCCACCAGCGAGGCGATGTAGGTGCGTAACTCCCGTTGCGCCACGGCCCCTTCGTCGGGCGATCCGGGCGTGCGAGGAGTGATGCCCAGGGCGCGGTCGGCCAGGGCGGAGAACTGGCCCTGTTCGCTGGGCGGGACGCCCAGCACCCGGCAGATGGTGGCCGCCGACAGCGGCATGGCGTAGTCGCGTACGAGGTCGAAGCGCTCGCGCCGCCACAGCAGCGCCCGGGCCGAGCGGCGGATGCCGTCCTCGACACCGGCCAGCGCGTGCGGGGTGAAGGCGCGGCTGACCAGGCGCCGCAGCCTGCTGTGCGCGGGCGCGTCCAGGCTGGTCAGGGCGTTCGGGTCGGGGCGCATCGGGTGGACGGCGGGGGCGCTGTCCATGACGGCGGCGGCCCGGCTGAAGCGGTGGTCGGTCAGTACGCGGCGGCCCAGTTCGAAGCGGGTCACGAGCCACAGCGGGTCCCCGGTGGGCGCCCGGACCCGGGTGATGTCCGGCACCTGGTCCGCGGGCAGGTAGTCGGGCAGCGGCCCGCGCTGTGCCGCGGTGGCGGGGCAGGTCCGCGGTCCGGGGTCGGTGTGCGCTGGCAAGCGCGCTCCTTTCGTGGGGGGGCGGTGCCCGGCCGCCGCACAGCGGCCGGGCAC
>NZ_JBSIBZ010000280.1:0-316 GCF_058245575.1 Streptomyces sp. UF-297
GATCCTTGATCTTCGCGTCGCCCTTGGTGACGCGGTCAGTGTTCCGGATCTTGACCAACGGCTCGGTGCCGTTGTTCACGTTGTCCATCTTCAGGACTTTCTCCTTGACATCAGGGAGAATGACCGCCTCGCCCTCGGTCTGGGCGTCCGAGTCGGTGGCCTCGTCCTTCTTCTTGGGCGTGATGTTCGGCTTCTCGTTCACGGCCGTGATGGACGCGGTCGTGGTGAGCTTGTCCTTGGTCAGGACCATGGGGCCGAAGACCGGGTTCTTGGGCAGCTTGTACCCCTTGGGAGCCTTGGTCTCCTCCCAGTAGTA
>NZ_JBSIBZ010000281.1:0-305 GCF_058245575.1 Streptomyces sp. UF-297
GTGTCGGGCAGTGAGGTGGATGCCGCGTACTGGTACGCGAATCTGCGGCAGATGGTCCGCTTCGAAGAAGCCGTACGTGTCCTGATGTCCTCTGGTTACGGATCGTTCGTGGAGGCTTCGCCGCACCCGGTGCTGACCGCCGCGGTGACGGAGACCGCCGAGGATGCGGGCAGTGCTGACGTCCTGGTCGTGGGCACGCTGGAGCGGGACAACGGTGGTGCCCGGCGCCTGATCACGTCGCTGGCGCAGGCGTATGTCGGTGGGCTGCCGGTGGATTGGAAGGCGGTGCTTTCTGCCGCGGAGTC
>NZ_JBSIBZ010000282.1:0-303 GCF_058245575.1 Streptomyces sp. UF-297
CCTGTCGGCCGCCGCTGTCGAGGAGCGTTTGCCGAAGTGGGGCGAGCGGCTGTCGCTGGCCGCGGTCAACGGGCCGTCCGTCGTGGTGGTTTCCGGCGATCCGGAGGCGCTGGAGGAGTTGCGGGCGGAGCTGGAGTCCGAGGGTGTACGGGCCCGGATGGTGGCCGTGGACTACGCCTCGCACTCCGCTCAGGTGGAGCGGCTGGAGGCGGAGATCGTCTCCGTACTGGCCGGGATCGCGCCGCGTCGGGGTCGGGTGCCGATGGTCTCCGCGATGACGGGCGAGACGCTGTCCGGCGAGGA
>NZ_JBSIBZ010000283.1:0-275 GCF_058245575.1 Streptomyces sp. UF-297
CGTTGATGTTGTCGTAGCCGACCACGAACACCTTGCCCTGCTTGCCGGCCGCGCGCACGGCCGACACGGCGCCGATCGCCATGTTGTCGTTGCCGCACAGCAGCGCCTTCAGGTTCGGGTATTCGTTGAGCATCGCGGCCGCGACCGCATTGCCCTTGTCGATCTCCCATTCACCGGACTGCACCGATACGACCTTCATCCCGCCCGCCTTCATCGCATCCTCGAAGCCGGCCGTGCGCTGCTGCGCATTGGTCGTCGTCGACACGCCCTCGACG
>NZ_JBSIBZ010000284.1:0-264 GCF_058245575.1 Streptomyces sp. UF-297
CGGTCAGAGGCCAGTACATCAGCGAGTGTCTGATGCTGGTTGCTCATGGGTGGAACGTTGACTACTCGGCACACTTGATCACTGGACGTTAGTACTGCTTCGGCGTGGAACGCATCTGGGGGTTCGAGTGGGCCGGGCACGCTGTTGGGTGTCTGAGGGTGCGAGCGTTGCTCGCCCTTCAAACGCTGGCCCCGGTAAAGGTCTGCTTCGGCAGGGTGTGACGGGTGGCTGGTCGTTGCTTGAGAACTGCACAGTGGACGCGAG
>NZ_JBSIBZ010000285.1:0-263 GCF_058245575.1 Streptomyces sp. UF-297
CGGCTGTTGGAGTCGTGGGGTGTGCGTCCGCAGGTGGTGGCGGGGCATTCGATCGGTGAGCTGGCGGCTGCGTATGTGGCGGGGGTGTGGTCGCTGGAGGATGCGTGCGCGGTGGTGGCCGCGCGTGGCCGTCTCATGCAGGAGCTGCCGACCGGTGGTGCGATGGTGGCGGTGGAGGCCGGTGAGGAGCGGGTCCTTGAGGTGATCGCTGGTCGTCCCGGTGTCGGTATCGCGGCGGTCAACGGTCCGAAGGCCGTGGTGAT
>NZ_JBSIBZ010000286.1:0-252 GCF_058245575.1 Streptomyces sp. UF-297
ACCATCGGCGCTGAAAGGCTTAGCTTCCGGGTTCGGAATGTAACCGGGCGTTTCCCTAACGCAATGACCACCGAAACCCTATCGGGTTCTAGCGAACAAGCACACTCTTCAATTTAAGAATGAAACAGTGGAACTTGGTTCAACCGACGCTGCGACTGTTCGCAACCCGGGAACCACACAGTGGACGCGAGCAACTGAGGACAAGCCCTCGGCCTATTAGTACCAGTCAACTCCACCCGTTACCGGGCTTCC
>NZ_JBSIBZ010000287.1:0-242 GCF_058245575.1 Streptomyces sp. UF-297
GACAGGCTCACCGAGAGCATCCCGCCCGCACCCGCCAGCACCTTCAACGACTGCGACCGCAACGCCACGACCCGCGCACCGTCCTCAAGAGACAGCATCCCAGCAACCGTCGCCGCAGCAATCTCCCCCTGCGAGTGACCCACCACCGCATCCGGTGAGACACCTGCCGCCTCCCAGACGGCCGCCAACGACACCATCACCGCCCACAGCGCAGGCTGCACCACATCCGCAGCCTCCAGAAC
>NZ_JBSIBZ010000288.1:0-239 GCF_058245575.1 Streptomyces sp. UF-297
CAGGACACCTCACCCTCGCCACGGATCACCGCCCCCAGCGAACCCCCCAGATGCCCAGCCAACCCCGCGCACACCGCATCGAAAGCCTCCGCGAACACCGGGAACGCCGCATACAAGTCCCGGCCCATACCGACCCGCTGGGCACCCTGCCCCGTGAACACAAAGCCGACCTTGCCCGCACCACCAGCCGACACCCCAGAGACGACCCCCGGAACCTCACGGCCCTCCGCCAACGCCCG
>NZ_JBSIBZ010000289.1:0-239 GCF_058245575.1 Streptomyces sp. UF-297
GCAAGACATCGTCAGTACAAGAAATTTCCATTGTAAGTCTATGGCGTTCAGTTCTAGAACTAGAAAATCGATATTTTTTCGCGCGCAATGTTCTATTTGTTGTTATTCTTTTCCGTGGCCAACATTCTTCTTCCCTCTACCTAATTTTACCATTGCTGTTGGGAACGCCCTGTTTTGTGTCATTTACTTTTGATGATAAACACATTAAGGACTAAATTCACTTAGTTGACAAATTGCAT